>NZ_MWQY01000016.1 GCF_002087085.1 Marispirochaeta aestuarii
GCGGGGATGTGCAGAACGTCGTTGTACCGATGATGGAGACCGAGGGGCTCAAGGGGCTCGATTTCACCATTCCCCAGAACCCGAACTGGGAGGTAATCCGGGACGCCGCCGCAGGCAAGGTTCCCCTCTGCCTGCGGCATTTTTACTGGGACCACGGAGACAAGGCCCAGATGGACCTCGCGGAGTATACGAAGATGGTTCTTGATTATTTCGGCAGACGGGGAGTGATGATTCAGACCTCAACCCCCGACGCGGAGGCTGCAGTTCCTTTAAGTAGGGAACTGTCTGAGATCTGCCTGTAAAATCTGGTTATTATTATAATCTCAACACCGGAGGAAAGACTTGGTCCGCTTTCAATCGAATATGACATTTCCTTTGCACCTGTCTGAATACAGAGCTCCGTTGATAATTTCTCTCTTCATAAGATTTCTGCTTGTGACCTTAATGTTTCTTGTAATAAATTCACATTAAGATTTCTAGGTGTTGAGTCATTAGCAATGGATAGTGCTGCTGCTACGCCAGCAGCATGCCCATTTGCCATACATTGAGCCATAACCCTGACTGAACCAGAACTTACATGTGTCGCGGAAACTATTCTTCCTGCTGCAAGTAAATTATCAATTTTTAAGGGCAATAAACACCGATAGGTAATACCGAAAGAACCGCCATCCTTTGATCGTTACTAATTATACTGGGCATATGGTAGGGTGGTTTATGCTAAAAATAAACACTCCTGAACTTGGGTCTTACCATGGCACCAATCAATTCTTGGAAAATTCGAGAACAGAGTCGCATTTCCGGTGGACATTATTTCCACCCTTTCCTTAATTCCTGAATCTTTTCATGCTTATTTACAACCTCTTTCCAAGTGTCCCAGTCCTGAGGGACTCCGTCCATTTGCTCGTATCGTCCTTGGAAAGGATTCTTTGCCTTGTTCTGAAAGTCTTCGATGTACTTCTGAGCTTCTTCAAGATCCTCAATGGCAGCTTTAATCCAGACGTTTTGCAGGACCTCCGGGATTTGGCCAAAAAGGGCGTGGATTGCCTGGAGCCTTCCAGATAGGCGTTCGTGGACTTTGTCCTCCACAGAATCTTTATACCTGAGATTGAGAATTTCAATGGTTTCCAGATGCTGACCGATGCGCTGTATACGGCCCTTTCGCTGTTCAAGTCTTGTCGGGTTCCACGGAAGGTCAATGTTAATCAGAGTCCCCAGGCTCTGGAGGTTAAGCCCCTCGGCTGCCGCATCGGTTCCCACTATGAGACGTATGGAATGGTCCTTTACTCTGGCTTTAATCTCTTCTCGCTCTCGTTTATGGAATTGACCTTCAATCCAGATACCGGATTTACCACTACCAGCATAGAGGCCAATGTATTGATCCGGGTAATGTTCTACAATTCGCTCCCCGATATACCAGGCTGTATCGTAATACTGTGAAAACAGAATGCAGCCTTTTTTCGCGAAGTCATAATAATTCAAATATTCTATTATTGTATCGAGCTTGGGATCTGCATCAATCTGGGAGCGCCCCATTTCCAGATTCTGCAGGCACTGTTGGAGAAGAACCTTTTCTTCACTGGTAAGTGTCTTAAGTTCTGTACTTTCAGTTCCCGGTATATCATCCATAAAATCGAAATAGTCGTCTTCCTCCTCTAATACGATACTATCGGACCAGTTATTAAGAAGCACACGCACAGTATTGATACCTGCCTCTAGGGAGCTTCCGATCCGGCGTAGGAGTAGGGTTTTAAAGAATCCCGCGGATTTCACCCGGGCTGCAAGGGCTTTACAGAAATCTTCAGCTTGTTTATAGGCTGTGTACAGGTAGCTTTGCAGGGGAATCGCTTCGTCATAAAGTTTTATATTGATTTTCTGCAGATACGGTTGATTGGTTTTGGGGTCAATGGTGGCTTCAAGGTAATCCCTGGTGCGTTTGATAATACTTCTGAGAAAAGGGTGGTACCTTGTAAAAAGCTGGGATGCCGCCAGGCTGATCGGGACTTTAGCTGCAACAGGAAGGTTATGGTAGTTGGTGTACTCTCCGCTGACATAGGCTTGAGTATCTTTTAGATGCAGCTGTAAACGTGCTTGTCTAAAGGCATTATCTTCCCAGGATGGTGGAAAAGGATTTCTTAACCATTCCCATCGGTCGGTTTCTGAGCGAGGAGGCACGGCGTCCCCCAAAAGGTAGGGCAGGGCCTCCTGTGGTTTCCGCCAGTTACTTCCTGTTCCACCGAGAACATGATCACTGCCATAGGATAGCAGGCGAAGCAAGTCCCAGGCCTCAATAGGATGCATCTGGACAGGAGTTGCTGTCCCGAACAACATGGACCGGGTTCGACTGGAAATTTCCGAAAGAAACGCATAAAGCTTGTTCCCTTCAGCTTTGGGATTCCGAATAGGCTCTCCGATTTTATCCTGGGAAGGAAGTTTCCGCCTTCGGGCCCGATGGGCTTCGTCAACAATAACTCCTTCCCACTCAAGGGAAAGTAGCTGTTCCGACGCGTTGCTACCTTGGATAATAAGTCCCTGAGAAACAAGACCTATTTTGCGCGGGCACTGTGTAAGTGGCTTGGTCCCCATTGCTGGGTACTCAACTCCATTCTCATCTACCCAGCACTTACCATTCCATACAGCGGAAGGTACCTCCATTAGGTCCATAAGCTCTGTCTGCCACTGCTGCATAAGCGTTTTGGGCAGAAGCACCAGAACCGGCTTTTCGGAACTCAAAGCCATAAGTTGTGCAGCCATACCCAGCTGAATGGTTTTACCGAGTCCCACTTGGTCGGCCAGAATATAGCGGGCGCCGATTTCCGTATGGGCTTTCCAGAAGCTGGCCACAAAATAGCGCTGATGGGGCCACAATCCAAACTGTGTTCTGTACACCGGGGATTCCACCAGCAATCCTGCGGGGTTGGGCTTCTTTTTCCACTGCTCAATATCCAGCTCTCGGCGGTCAAGGAGTCGTTCCACCTCTTTAATAACTGTGTCGCTTAATGGAACCGCTCTGGAATCTTGCCACAGTTCGTCGAAACGCTGCTGGACCCAGTCGCATGCCTCAGGACTGTCGTCTTCCCATACCAGTTCATAGTTCAGATTCCAACCGGAGAAGGTTTCGTTTGCCGATCCAAGAAAACTGGTCCTGCGGCCTCCTTCGTATCGGATTACTCCGGCCTTTCCATGGACCAGACCAAAAGCTTCGTTGGGAAGCACCCGTACCTGGAGATCCCTCTTCTGCAGCAGGTGGTATAGACGTTTTAGTCGTGCTTTTCCTTCTGCGGCAAGATGTTCGGCGTCATGTTTGAAAAACGAAATTTTCTGGGCTTGCTCAGCCCTCTGAGCGGTTAGAATATCCTGCGGATTCAGGTCTGAATTGCAGATAATTCTGATTGGTCCGTTGACCTCTTCAAAGGCTTCCCCTGCAAACTCCAGCAGGGAGCTGTCGAAATACCCGGCAATCCGATCGTAACTCAAGGCGTTCTTAAGTCGCTCCGGTAGAAAGCTGGTACCCTTCTTTTCTCGATGGAACACATAGCGATTGATCATGGATCGGTATTCCCTGCGGCAAAATCATTGGTAATACGCCCTTGCAGAAGTTCAGTGTATTCCAGTTCCATCTTCCAGTGTTCCAGGTGCTGGTATGCCCGTCCTTCCAAAAGAAAGGCCAGAAGAGCAAGAATGTCTTCTCGCCTTGACCAGTAATCCCGTCGGGCGGATTTAAGATAGTTAAAACCCTCGCGGACATCCTGATGTATCGTGGCCAGGTGGATGGAAAATAGCAGATGTCGCAGCAGGGAATCGCCCCAAAGGCCGTCGCCCAGCTGGTTCTTCTTAAACTCAGCGGGTGTCTTAAAGCGGGCTTCGTTGGCTGCGGAATTACCCAGCAGAAACTTGTACTCGCTTACCCCAAAACCCCGGGCAAGCTCCATGTAGGCTCCGTTCCGCAGTTCACCGTGGCGCTCCAGCTCCAGACCCCGCAGATAGAGCCGTTCGTAGCTGTTCAGGTTGGCCCACACATGACGGGATAGCCCCCGGGGAATGAGATACCCCGCAGCAATACTGACTGCGCGGTCGATGATCAGTTCGAAGGGGGACTTTTCCCCTTTCTTCCTGCTGCGGAATAGCTCGTGGCGGATATCCTGTCCTTCGATGTCAGCGTAACTGGTGAGTACCCTGAGGGCGGCGGCATAGGCTCCCAGCTGGTAATCTGTATCTCCAAACTGGGGCATAAAACCCTCATCCACCCGGTGCATCTGATCCAGCTGACGCTTTACCTCGTCGTCCACCATGGGGTAGAGTTCGTCCAGGAACACGCTATTTTGCTCAAGACGCTTTCGCAGTACCAGCAACACGGTCCCCTGTACGTAATTGCCTTTTTTAAGCCCCGAGCTGGTCTCTGTGCCGATGGTCCAGGCTGCTGTGACCTTTAATCCCGCCGCCCAGAGAATCATACCCAGGTCCGCCCATACACCCGCGTTCTGATGGGTAAACATGACTACTTGAAAGCCGTTATCCGGCATGTTCCTGGTAAGGTTAGCGTAGATATCCACCATACTGCGTTTAAAGTCCTCTCCGGAGCCTTTGACGGCTAGGGCAGATTTACCATCTCTGTTCCAATTTGAAAAGATCTTAGGAAGATGCTTTTCATACCAAGACAAAAAATAGTCAGCCAATTCGTGATAATTTACCGCGTCCGCATATGGGGGGTCTGTTATCCATAAATCACTTGGAACTACGACCTGAGTCGCATCAACTGCAAGAATAGTATTTCTTTCATGAAAAGTAATCTGATCAGCTATTGAAGGGAGTCTGATATATCTATCTTGCATTAAAATGGATGGAATAACCGGAAAATTTAGAATTGGATTCAATGCTTGATTGGCGAAAGAAGGCGTTACAACACCGATTCCTCCAGATTTTGCTAATTGAGATTGCCAACGTGCTAACTTTGAATTTGCATCTACAGCGTTACTCATTGAGATAATGCTTCCAATTTTTTCTTCTATATTCTTAAATGAGGTTACAGATTTCATGTACAGCCCGTGCATCAATAACTGTCGCGGATGAAACAGGTGATGCCAGTGGGTCCAGCCACGCTCCCGAATAGGTTGAGACGTGTTGTATCCCGGCTCAATTATTTTGGAGGGGATATACCCCCAATTCTGCCAGTCGGTAAAACGCTCTCTCAGTAAGGCCAGCACTTTCTCTTCCCGTTCTAGGTCCTCCTGGCAAACTGATCTGTATTCCCGCTCCCCCTCCTCACTGACCCAGCGCACACAATAGAGCCGTTCCTGCAGGGTGTCTTCGGGGCGTGGAACTATGTCCTGGTTCTCCCATAAGCGAAGCCCGTAAACCGTGCCCCCCTCAGCGGTTTGCCGATCTCCCCTGATGGAAGCCATGCTGTATATGTTGCCGGTTTCAGGGCAAACCAGGGAGCTGCTCTGAACTGTTCCCATTTTGGCTTTTACCATCTGGTCTTTGCTGGCCCCGGTAACAATCTCTATATCATAGTTGCCTTTATCATCGTTACGGTGCAGCACCGCTACCACTCGATATTTTTCGCTGATGATCCAGCTGGGAGCAAGCGGGACCCACAATCCGGTGGCAGGGCTTTTAGCCTCCACGCAGTATAAATAGGCATCTGCCCGAAAGCCCCTGCCGTCGTGTTCAATCCCCCACTCAGCTATCTGTTTGTCCGCAGCCTCCCAGGCAGCTTTTTGGGCTGCTTTCACCTGCTTTTGGACCTCAGGGCCACCCCCTATAAGGTTAATGGCTGCCCAGGTTAAAAGCGCCGCCACGGGGTTCAAATCACTTCCGTAAGCTTCCAGCCCAAGCCTGGCAGCCTCGAATGGGATGCTGCCGCCGCCGCAAAAGACATCCCCGACCCGGGCGGTATGCTTGTAGATTTTTATGGATAACTCATTCAGTAGTTCATTCAGGTTCCCTGCGCTGGTTCTCAGGTGTTCATTTATAATCTTCCAGCTTTCATCCCCCGGGCCGTCTATTTGCTCCGGACGCTGGCAAAAGTTCAACTTGTCATCATAGCTTAGCCTGTTGAAAGCCAGTCGCTCAAGCTGCTCCCTATTCTCCTTGGTTACCCCGCTTATCCAGGAGACCTTGTCTCCTGAGTAATCGAGCATCCCTTCAGCTTCTTTTGCAGATACCAGAGAAGCAATTGTCTTTGTTCCCAGGGCTTTGTTCTTTCGCTTCCACAACCCCTCTGGGTCCATGGTCAGAATCCGTAAGAAGACCTCCTGGTCCTTTGCTGGATCACCGGAGGCGGGCATCAGGAGTCCGACTATTACCGCTCTGACTAAAATCAACGGTTTGCGGCCCCACCACTTGCCCAGACCGGTCAATGTTTGACCGGCCCCGGCTTTCCGCTCTTTGTAGCTCTCGGCACTTAATAGTGCCAGGGGAAATTGTGTTTCAATAAAAGGGGTGTGGGGCATGGCGGACTCCTATTTTGTTATAGTGATGTCGTATAGGCGGGTAAATTCATTAATCATCCGCTCTTTCCGTTTCTCAATAAAGAGCTTGTGGTCATCCCATTCCGCGCTGTTCAGATCGGGTAAAAATTTATAATGGTCAAAGAAACTCTGGTTATTCTGAAAATATTCCTTTGGGTGTTTGTTCTTTTTTTGATTATTGATCTGCCCGGAAATGGCATCGAGGTTCCAAAGAATGTTCACCTCCTGCTTGTAGTCCTTATCGGGATACAGGCCTTTTGGGAAGATATGCTCAAGCTCGGGGTTTATGCGACCGCTTTTTGTAGAAGAAAACAGGAATACCGTATCCTTTCTGATGATCTTTAAAGCGAACCAGCTGTTGTTGGCCAAGTCAACTTCCTCTATTTCGGTTCCGCGTTTGTTCTTAGCCTTTACAATGGCTATAACATCTGCAAGGGGAAAGTCTCCACTCCAGCTTGGTGCATCTGAGATTTCAATAACCTTGCGCGAAGATTGGTCAATATCCCCCTGTAAATTCCAGGCCTTAAGCTGGGAGATAATAAAGTATTTTTTTACCAGCATTTTTTGTGGTTCGTTCAAATGGTTGTAATCCTTGTTTCCCTTATTCCATAATTTGTAGAAATACACGATCAACGGATACAGGGCATATTTTTGAGGAATCAGGGAATTACTGGTGATGTTGAACTCTACTTTTAGAAACTGTTCGAAGAATTTTGTCACAGGTTTCTCAAAGTTTTCATCCAGGATTCCCAAAATTTCTTGTTGTTCATCTTTACTGGTCTGGCTGACATCGATCCGCAAGTTTCCTTTAACGATTTGGTTTAGAAAACGAAGGAGTTCAGATGTGTCAAAAACATAACCACCGGACTGGTTTTCTATTATCTCCGTCAAATCCTTGAGAAAATCATGGATATCGGTGTTACCGACACTTAAAGTGGAAAGCATAAGTTCGGCCCGGGTAAGGGGAATACCCCCTGTGTTGAGGCGCATGAAAATCTGGTTGACCTTTTCTTCTTTCACTTCATCAACAATCCAGGCAACCAGGGGCTTCAGCGAATTGGTTCGGAATGCCATCCATAACTTATGAAAATTGTCCTCAAAAAGTTCCTCCTGCTTTTCGTCCAGATCCAGGGTAATTTCATTACGCAGTTCCCGCCGAAAAGCGTTTTCTTTTTCAATGTCTTTGGAAAAAAGCCGGTTTAACTTTAACAGGTGAGGTTCGTGAGGAGAATTTCGATCGATAAACCTGAAACCCGTATCATCCATATCTACATCAGAATCAGAGAGCAGATCAAAAGCCAATACCTTACCATTGAAGCTATGCCGCAGAACGCTGAACAAGGTCTGGAGCCTCTGCTGTCCATCGTAAACAAGATGTTTCGATATACTGTGGACACCATTGTCCTGGTTTGTGGACCTTGTCGTGTCCGAATCCAGATCCTGAATAAAATAATGAAAAGGGATCTCTTCGTTGGTTTTCCAAAGAATTATAGACCCAATCGGATATCCTTTAAAAACGGAATCAAACAGGTTGCATATACGTTCTTCTGCCTGATATCGTGTGCCCCACACATAATCTCTCTGGACATAGGGTAAAAAAAAGCCCTGGTCATCTACATTGTTGATTTTTTTGATTACCTCTAAAACTGAAAATTCCTGATACGCCACGCTACTCTCCAAACAAATCAAGTTCAAAATCGCTGTTTCGTCTTTTAATTACAGAATCCGCTATGGGGTTCTCGCAGAGAGCAAATCGTACAGCTTTGCGCCACCCCTTGTTCCGCCCCTTCAAGGCCTGTCCCGTTGCAGCGTTGGTCATGGTGTAGAGCCACCAGCGTTCTTCGGGACTTAATCCCAGCCAGTTCCGCAACGTGTTTGGTACCTGAAGGGGGTCCGCATCTTCCACCGCCCAGCACAGAAGCACCAGCTCTTTACCGAAGTTCTTGTCTATAGTTATCATGCCGCTCTTTGGCCATCGGCCGCTCTTTTTACCGTGACGGATAAGGCGGCGGTTAAACTCATTCTTGGCCTCTTCGGCAATTTCGGACCATACAGTGTAGCTCAGCAGTACTTTCAGGTCCTGATGCTGAAAACCATCCAAACGCTGATGGTAGGGAACCAGCTCATCGCTCCACTGGAACTCTTCTGTTATGGCAACCTCCCGGTCCGGTCGGCTCCCTGCAGGAAGATGTACCACAAAGCTGTGAGAGGTCTGGTCCGGCATAAAGCCGAATCCTATAGTCTGACTCATCTCTGTTCTACTTCCTGGGGATCGGGAGTAAACTTCTCTTCTTGGGCCCAGTCAAGAAAGGCCTGCCCGGTTTCAAAGCTGATTTTACCAATGGCTACCTGCACGCTTGCTTCTCCTATAAGTTCCTGGAGGGCTGCCATCAGGGAGGATAGCTCATGGGCGGTTTTTCCTATACCCTCGGGTAGGGTATAAGAGAGGGTTTCTCCACTATTGTTGTGAATAATGGTCATAAAAACGTTCGCCAGGCGTGCATTGTACTTTGTACATTTTTCAAAAACACTGTAAGCATCGGTCTGGGGAATATTGTAATACCTGTTCTCTGTCTTCCAATCCAGGGGCTTATCTGGGGCAACCACTGGTCCAGTTGCAGACTTTACAGTGAACGTCTCCTTGGCCTGGATATCATCTTTTTGTGCCAGGACCTGAATTAATTGGGCCCCATTAGGTACCAAAAAGTCCCCGTTATATGGCACCCCATGGGAAAGAGGATTACTGCCGTCGGTGGTATACTTAAGAGGGATTGGCGGAATGGAAAGGGCTTTGAACATGATTTCATCGCCTTGCTGATAAAATTGCCCCTTTATTGTTACCTGGTTTTTCCAGTATAAAGGTTCCCCGGTAGGACGAGGGTCAGACGAATCATCAACGCAAAGGAAGGTCAGAGACAGCTCCCTTGTGCGGAAATTCTGATAATCCGTTACTTGCAGGGAAGCGGAACTGGGCTTGTGTTTGCCGATTTCATAGTATACAACCCTTCCTCCTTCGGGAGTGATTTGAAGGATTGTTTCACCGGTATGCTCGTCTCGGTTTTTAACAATCACCTTCACCCCGGTTGGATCTTTTTCAAAGGGACCTTTTCTAACCTGATTACCTTCGCGCTTCCATAAACCTACCCGGAGCGCGTGATTGAGGATATCCTCCAGCAGATGCGGATGATGAAACTGCCATGATGTTTTTATAGCTGCTCGTTTAAGGATTTCATTCCAGATTACCGGATTCTGACCATCGAACAGCCGGGCTTCAACTTTTTTTACCCAGTTATCATTCGCCGGTTCTTCGGAAAAGCTCTGGTTATTCAGGAGAGTTTTACGGACTTGCTTCTCCGCATCAAAGTTGTTGTCGGTAAAGTTAAGATTGATATTCTCGCTGCGTAATCTATCAAGAGATGGATAGACAATAAGGGAGAATGTTGCTTGAAGGGAGCTTTTAAGCTGGATCTGATACCGGTCAAGACTTTTATCCGCTTCTTTTACCTGAGGATCATTGGCAGACAACCCATCCTTTTTCTGTTCCTCCCGGACCAGGTTAATTGCCCTGAGGGATGCTGCGTTATCCAGAACCTGATCCATTGTGTTTCGGTCTCCAGTGATGAAAAGAGCCCGGTTTTTGAAGGTTTGCTGATCCCAGAAATCGAACCAGTCAGGGTGCAGAGGCTTCTCTGTACTCGCCCCAGTATAAGGATCAGTAATAATGAGAGTTGTCCTTGTTTGATCCAGACTCACGGAATCTATAGGTTTGAGTACGGACAAGTTCTGGTAAAGGTCTCCAATCTGAGGTTTGAACATTTCTTCCAGAACTTTTCTTAAGGATTGGATATTGTTCTCTCGAGTACTGTTTCGCTTAATATCGTAGACCCTTGCCGACAGGTTTTGCACATTCTTAAAGAAAAACCGGCCGTCCGCAGTCTGGTGAAGGTACCAGGCTCGGGAGGGGAGTACTTCAATTACATCTTTGATCAGATTCTGTACATCCCGCCCAGGGGTGCACATCCAACCGATTATTTCCCGGTCTCGCAGACCAAGAATGGGGTTAGTGGATACCGAAAGGGATGCAATAAACAGCAGCTTGGCTACATCGCTGGCATCGCTGTTTTGATATTGCTCATCAATCTCTTCAGCGTGAGATTTTCCATCATTGGCGATATCGACGCGGATGGCTTCGCTTAAGGACTGATTAATGCGTTCAAATTCCGAGAATATATCATTGTCATTCAGATCAATGTCATATGGATGAATAAGATAACGATTCTCAGCCTTTCCGGTTTCCCACATATTCGAGATAATTGTTCGCATAAGCCGTAATAGGCCCCGGGTTTGCTGAAAGCTTGGGTTCTCTTTGAAGCGACCATAGAGATTGCGCAGCGAAAAATGAAATGGGTAAGATTCGCGAAGTTCAGCTGCAAAGGTTTCCGGAGATTCTGAAGTAAGCTCCATATTCTTCGCTTTCTTTACTTCCTCCGAATAAGCAACTGCTACATCATCGATTGCCTTGATCTCCGGAAGCTTTTCGAAGAGCCGGGTACGCAGAATATTGAAAACTTCATCCCCTACGGTTGCCACCGGCTCGATGATCATGGCACTGCGGTTTGTTTCCTGGGCCAGATTGTCCAGTGCGGCAGAAACTCCTGCTGCCTTACCATCTGTTTTATAGGCGGTGGCGGAGAGATCGGAGATTACAATAACCACGTTCTGCAGCTCTTCCTTATTCGCCGCAATCATAAGGTTGGAGAGTGCTGTTGTGGTAATATCTGCCAGATCGCCGTTACCGACCTGTACCGATTTCGCATTCATAAAGTAGGGGGGCATCTCATCAAGCAGAATTATGGTGGGCTCCCCCTGCAACAGGTTTATCCAAGAGGTAGCTCCTGGGGCCCGCAGTGGTTGGTACAGATCCTGAAACACCTCCTTTTTCCCGAGCTGTTCTGCAATCGATCCCCAAACCCCATAAGGATAATCTGATTCGCGACCATCGAATCCTACTACCCGGATAGGTTCATCCCCTAAATCGTGATCAGGCCAGAACTTCTTACGAATACTAGGGTATTTTGCCAGTAGGCCCAAAGCCAACATAGAGTGAGTTTTTCCACCCCCCATAGCCTGGGAAAGGAGGAAGGTCGAAGCTTGATCTTTCTTTCCTGTCAGGCGGTCAAACACCCGATCAACCAGAGACCTCATTCCCTTGGTGATAAAGTTCTCTTCATAGAATGCTTCCGCGTTTTCTGCCGTCAAGCGCCCGTTTAAAAGGTCGCCCAGGTAGAGAACTACGTCTTTACGAGACTTATCAAATACACTTTGTCGAGGTGTACATGAGGACTTCAACGCCTGCAAGTTGGCCATATCACTTCTCCCAAATATTACATGTCCTAAACCAGGTACTGTCCACCAAAAGCAGTTAATCTTCTTAAAGATAGTTCGGTCAAAAACATAAAATTGCGCAAAAGGGTAAATACTATGGTGGGAGGAATCAGCTTTTCCGTCAAGTGAAAAATACATAAATCATAGATAATGAAGAGAGAAGGAGTCTTGTCAAAACATACGGGATTAGAATACAGATACACCTTACGCTGGACAACGCCAGGCAGAGATAATTTTCTGCTTTAACTCTCTTATAAGGATCTCTCCAGATTCATCCTGATCTGAAAAGAGTTGCGATTTCAGCTGTATGTATCTTTTCGTGTATGCAGATGTGTTGCCTTTCACGTTCGCTCTAATAAAGGCTTTAACCGATTCAAGGTCATAGTCAAACTTCTTCAGGATACTGATTCTTCCTTCTTGTTTCTCAATATCACTGAATCGATGCTGTGTAGATTTTGGGTCAATCAACCGAGGATACTCAGGATTAATCCTGTTGAAGAGAGCTATGTTTGGATTATGTTGACTATTCAGGATGTCAGCAAGACAAATATCCTTGATTTTAAAGGCAGCCCGGATATCTTGAAACGTCTTAAGATTGTGCTCTATCCGGATGACTGGAAAGAAATCTGTTGGCTTAAGAAATTGGGAGAGTTTTCTATCCCTCAACATCTCTGGATATTTCCAGTAGACAATGAGTCGCCGTTGTCGGGACTTGGTTCTGGCTAAATAAACCACACTTTCGTCTCTTCCATATAATTCTTTCCTATATTTTGGGTTTATAACAGAAAGACGAAGAGCGGCTATATAATCAAGGGGATATTGGGAGGTCCAAATATCGGTTGTTGAATCGCACCTGAAGGCGCGCGCACTGTCCAATACCTTATTTATATTGAGTGTTATGCTCGGACATTCATTCAGCCTGTGTAATGCTAGTTCAATCGTGTTGCGATTGATCAGGTCAAAATAGCGATCCTGAAGAATCTTTGCAGAGAGCTCAATAAGAACTTGATCCTTCTCGATATTGATCCCCCGGACACCGTAGGGTAGGTGAATTGGCGCCACCTTTAATACCGCCCTTACTATCTTGTCTCCATTAACTGTAGTTGTATTTTCAATCAATGAGTCTAGTTCGATCTCATTAACTGTATCCAGTGGAATAGAAATAAGGCATGTATCCAGCCGGGGGTAAGTTGGAAGAGGCCAATGAGCTAGTGACGTTTCTGTGCTGATATGATTTATATCAGTTCTTCCAGTGTTACATTGTAAGGTGTTCACATTGAGACTCCTTCTGTTCTTTTTGCGGAATTGAGAATTGGATAATAGTACCGAATGCTTCTTCTATGGCGTTTGATACTAGCTTGAAGTCCTGTTCCTGTGCGTGGTTGGCGTAGTGAGCCGCCATGTTGGGGCTCCGATGTCCAGTAGCAAGTTGCACCGCCCGAAGGTCTATTCGATTAGCCAGATGGGTGGCGAAGTAATGCCTCCATGAATGAAAAACTATGTTCCGTGTGCGCCAGTATAGTTTTGCTTGTTGCAGCTCTTCAGCGGAGACCGTTGATGGATCATGTAGGGTTAGTTTGAGAAGCATTGTTTTGAGACTGTTCAACAGAAAATGAAAATCCATGGGAGCCTCTGGTGTCCTTGTTGACCAGAAAACGAAAGATGCGGGGCCTAATCCATGAGGATTATCGGCTGCAAGTCTCAATAGTTGCCGCCGAACCGATGGAAGAAGAGGAATGGTACGCTCCTCACCATTTTTTGTAGATTTAAGGCCCTCTTTGGTACTCCATGAATGGCGAATGTGGAGCCTGTCGTCCTTAATATCCCTGACTTGAAGACCTAATACCTCACCAGCACGTAGCCCGGTTGTCATGGCTAGCAGATTGCCGATGCGGGCTCGTTGGTCGTCCCAGTCCAATTCAAAGAGTCTCTGTGCTTCTACCTGCTCCAGAACGCCTCGCTTCTTCGGATGCCCGGAGAACTTTGCTAATCCTTTGGCAGGATTTGAGACTATCAGTTCATTGTCGCTTGCCCATCTGAGCGCAACAGTCCCCACTGATAAAATATTGTTGATTGTTTTGGGTTTCAGATTTTTCTCTGAGAGCCAGAGAGAAAATTGGACAAGATCACTTCTTTTTATTTTAGAAAGGGAGATGTCACTAAAAAATGGGTCCCAGTAGTTTTTTCGCCAGAGTTGCATGTCATAACAGTGACGTTCACCTATCTGCTGTCCGTGAGCAAGCTTTTCATTAATATAAGGCGATTGATCCCAACTCCAGAACCGCCTTAGAAATAAGGTAAAGATCTCATCTCTGCTGTTTTTTGTATCTATGACTCCTTCGATTAAGTCTCGTTGCTTAAGGATGTCGACTATTCGGCCAACATCTTTCTTTGAAAGATCTATAGTGCGAAGAGTCTCAATTAATGTGGCGAGGTTGAGTATGTCGGAAACTGATCGGGCCGACTCATCTGATCTTGGGGTAGGAATACCATTCTGTATCCAGTTTTGTACTACGAGATACGCCGAATTACGGTTTGTTTGACCGGTGGAGCGTCCGGAAAGATACTTTTTTGTTTTTGGATTGTAAAATTGACAATAATAAACTTTTCCGCGACGATATAACGAAAAACGGCGCATACCCGCTCCTTCGATGATCATACATTGATCATCATACATTGGATTGCGGACTGCGCCGGTTTTCCGGTAGCAATCGATTAAACCTTTATAATGAAAAGGCTTATTTTAGCAGGGGCAGGACTCGAACCTGCGACCTCCGGGTTATGAGCCCGACGAGCTGCCAACTGCTCTACCCTGCGTCGTTGAAAGTAATCTATTCATTTTCCCCAAAAGAGTCAAGGCCCTTAAGGTGCTCTTGCCGGCCTGTCCGCCCCGGTCTACTATGACAGGCGACATGTCCATCATAACCATTGTAACGGGCGAAATCGATGCCGGTAAAACACGCCATTTACACGAGCGGGGGTCACGGTCCGGGACCGCGGCCTGGCTTTCGGTAAAAAGCTTTCCCGGTTACGATCTTCTTACGCTGCCGGGTGGGAGACGAATCCCCCTGGCAAGGCCGACCGGCACCGATGCCCCCCGGGGATGGTTCCCCTTCAGGCGTTTTTTCTTCAATCCCGCCGCCTTTGCTGCGGCTGAATCCTGTTGGGCTGCATTCGAGGGCTCGCCTCCGAAGGAGCTGATCCTGGATGAGGTCGGCCCTCTGGAGCTGGAGGGGAGGGGCTTCGCGCCGCTTTTACGGATTTTTCTTACTGCAGGTTCCGATCTTACTGTAAGCGTCCGGCCTTCCCTGCTTGAGGTCGTTCCCGATTATTTCGGCTTTTCTCCCGACCGGATCATTCGCCTTTGAGCCGCTCCCACTCCTCCGGGGTGTCGATGTCACGGTAGATGCCGGAATCTGTAACTTCCACTGCCAGGGGATCGAGGGGGGCTATTACCTTCATGGCCTTGAGCTCCGGATCCGCGGTGTTTATCAGAGATACAGCCTCGGGACCCAGCAGCACCGGATGTCCCCTGTGTCCATCACAGACCGGGAATGCCGCGGGAGCCGTTCCCTGGGCCCCTGCAAGGTGCCGGTAGGTAGCCGCTTGAACCATGGGGAGGTCCGCGGGAATTACGAAGACCCTTGTATGCCGGCACCGGGCAAGTCCTGTCTGCAGGGATCCGAGCATTCCCCTGTGCCAGTCCCGGTTTGTGACCAGTTTCAGGTTCCCGGCCGGCGGCAGGTATCCCGAAAGGTCGACTGCTCCCTGGACCAGGATTACCTCCTCACACACCTCAAGGGCTGTATTCAGGGCATAGGTAAAAAGGGGTTTCCCGTCGAGCTCGAGAAGCTGCTTCGGTCTTCCCATACGGGAAGACTCCCCTGCGGCAAGGACAATGCAGCAGGCGCCAAGGGGCTGCGGACTTTTCATGATGGCAGTCTATCCGCAGCAGCCGCTGTTGACAATCCGGCGTTGACGATTCCGGTTCCTGGTCGTAAACTCCTTGCAACGGTATGTAACTAAAAAAGGAAGCTGCTATGAAAAACAGATGTGCTGTAATACTCATTCTGCTTGGCCTGAGTCTCTGGGCTCCCCTTTTCGCTGAGGGAGTGCAGGAGGCATCGGCTCCGCAGATTGTTGTCCAGGATGCCCTGGGGCGGAGCGTTGAACTCCCCGAAGCTCCCCGGAGGATTGTAACCGCCGGCAAGGCAGTAATCATGATAGTAGATGCCCTCTATCTTTTTCCCGGTGCGTCGGAGCGGGTCGCCGCTGTGGGGTTTACCGATCAGGGAATGGGGGATTTTTTCCCTGTGCTGGATGAAAATGCGGACGAAAAAGCCCGGCTTCAGAAGAACGTCGGTCCCGAGGAGATTCTCGCCCAGAACCCGGACCTGGTGCTGCTCAAATCGTACCTGCGGGATTCCCTGGGAAAACCCATCGAAACGGCGGGGGTGCCGGTGGTCTACCTCGACCTGGAGACCCCGGAGCAGTTCGAGCGGGACCTGAGGATTTTAGGTACTCTCCTGGAGGATCAGGCCCGGGCCGAGGAGCTTATCTCCATGTTCAACCGGCAGGCGGAGGATATCCGGCAGCAGGTAAAAGACCGCCCCCGACCGGAGGTGGCCCTCTTCTCCGTTAACAGCGGTAACTCGGGGTACAGCTTCAGCGTGGCTCCCCAGGGCTGGATTCAGACCGTTCAGGTTCGTCTTGCAGGCGGTGATCCCGTCTGGACGGAGGCTGCCGGAAAACCGGGATGGAACCAGGTGGGGTTTGAACAGATTGCCCGCTGGGATCCGGAGGTGATGATTTTTCTCTCCTTCCGCGGTTCCACCGATACTGTTCTGGACGAAATACAGAATGATCCCCTCTGGACAGGACTTCAGGCTGTGCGGAACGGCAGGGTCTACTCCATGCCCGCGGATTTCTACAGCTGGGGGCAGCCGGATCCCCGCTGGATTCTGGGCGCCCGGTGGATGGCCGGGGTCCTGCATCCGCAGGCCTTCGATACTCCTTTTGAAGGGGAGGCGGCCGCCTTTTTCCGGGATTTCTACGGGATCGGCGAAGCCCGTTTCCGTCGGGATATACTTCCCCGTATTACGGGAGACCTTTTTTGACCCGACCGGAACAGCGGCGGGGGATTTTTCTTCTCGGGGGACTCTTTCTTCTTCTCTTTGCCCTGTCCCTCCTTGTGGGGCGTTTTCCCACCGCCGGGTTTCTGTTTCCCGGGGATCTTCTTCGTGACCCCTTGAGTCTGAGGGTTTTTCTGCGTCTGAGGCTTCCCAGAGTGCTGAGTGCCTCCCTTCTGGGGGCCGCCCTGGCGGCTTCGGGCTGCGCTTTTCAGATGCTCTTCAGGAACCCCCTGGTGGAGCCGGGTTTTCTGGGGGTGAGTCAGGGTGCGGCCTTCGGCGCGGCCCTGGCAATTCTGCTATTCCCCCGGCTTCCCGGCGGGGTGCAGCTGTCTGCGGTACTTTTTTCCCTGGGGGGACTCTTTCTCTCCTACAGGGTGGCCAGCAGCATCCGCTTCGGCGGCTGGGTAATCCGCATGGTAATCTCCGGCCTTGCCGTATCCGCCCTGTTTACCTCCGGTGTCGGTGTGCTCAAATATATGGCGGATCCCCTGTCCCAGCTGCAGGAGATGACCTTCTGGATGCTCGGCGGGCTTGCGGGAACGACCTGGCAGACGACCCTGTCAATGCTGCTTCTTTCCCTCCCGGCCCTGGTGGTTCTGTATCTCTTCCGGTGGCGGCTTAATATCCTCAGTCTGGATGATCTTACCTCCTTTTCCATGGGGGCCGATCCTTTCAGGGAGCGGATGCTGCTCCTTGTGGCGGCTTCCGTGGCCACCGCCGGGGTTACCGCCGCGGCGGGTATAGTGGGATGGGTGGGGCTCCTGGTTCCCCACGCGGCGCGCCGGGTTTTCGGAGCCGAGGGGAGTCTCTCCCTCCCGGCATCCATGCTCCTTGGGGCGGTCATGCTGCTTGTCTGTGACGGAATTGCCCGGGCGCTGCTTCCCTTCGAGATACCCCTGGGGATTCTAACCTCCCTGCTCGGAGCAGGGCTCTTTATTCTGCTTTTATCCTCCGGCCAGGTGAGGTTCCGCCGATGAGCGCCTTTGCCATACGGAAGTTGAGCTTCTCCTATCATGCCGATACGGAGCGTCCCGGCCTTTTTACGGACTTCAGCCTGGATATCGAAGCCCAGCGGGTTACCGCCGTCCTCGGGCCCAACGGTTCGGGAAAGAGTACCATCCTGAGTCTTCTGCTGGGCTATCTGCGCCCCCACAGGGGGAGTATCGCGCTTTTCGGTCAGCGTCTGGAGGGCTACTCCCGGACTGAGCTTGGACGTCACATCGGCTTTGTTTCCCAGAGCGGAAGCCTGCCCTTTAATTATCCGGTGCTTGAATACCTGCTGTTAGGACGGGCTTCACGGATAGCCCTCTGGGAGACACCCACACGGAAGGACCTGGAGGCCGTAAAGGAAGCCGCCGGGAAGGCAGGCATTGAAAAGCTCGTTAAGAGAAACGTGCAGGAGCTTTCCGCCGGAGAACTGCAACTGGTGGCCATCG
Source organism: Marispirochaeta aestuarii (assembly GCF_002087085.1). Lineage (NCBI taxonomy): Bacteria > Pseudomonadati > Spirochaetota > Spirochaetia > Spirochaetales > Spirochaetaceae > Marispirochaeta > Marispirochaeta aestuarii. Next base: position 18,424 of record NZ_MWQY01000016.1, read on the forward strand.
CCCGGGCCCTTGCCCAGGAACCGAAGATCCTTCTGCTGGATGAACCAACCAGTCATCTGGATCCTGCCAACGCCCTGCTCATTTTTCGCCTGATGCGTCGGCTTTCACAGGAGGGGCTCACGGTTCTGTTTACGACCCATGATCCCCTGCACGCCCGTCAGGCGGCACAGCGGGCCGTTCTGTTGAAGCAGGGAAGGCTTCTCTTTTCCGGGGATGCCGCTGAGGGGCTGACTGCGGAGCGGCTCAATACTCTCTACGGGGTCTCCTTTCAGGAGGCCAGGATAGGCGGCGAGGCCTTTCCCTTTCTGGTGCTCTAATCCGGAACAATACGGGTACCGCCCCGTCCATCTATTGCTTCCGCCAGATGTTCAGGATCGGTGATTATACCGTTCTTTCCGCTGGCCTCAACGAACTCGACCATGGCCTCGATTTTCGGCAGCATGCTTCCCCTGGCAAAATGCCCTGCCTCAATATAAGCCTTTGCCTCGGAGACACTGATCTCGTCCAGGGATTTCTGCTCGGGTTTACCGAAATTCAGGCAGACCTTCTCCACCGCCGTAGATATTACGAAGAGATCGGCCGCAAGGCTCCGGGCAAGAAGACTTGCCGCCAGGTCCTTGTCGATAACCGCCTCTACCCCCACGTAGTGGTCCTGGTCGTCCCGGATTACCGGAATTCCGCCGCCTCCCGCAGCGATGGTAATGGTACCGCTCTCCACCAGCTGACGGATAACATCGAGTTCCAGGATTTCCACCGGACGGGGCGAGGGAACAACCCTTCGCCAGCCGCGGCCGGCATCCTCCGCCACGGACCATCCGTCTTTCTTCATGTGCATCCTGGCCTCTTTCTCGTCCATGAAGGAACCGATGGGCTTTGTGGGCGCCCGGAAGGAGGGGTCGTTCCGATCGACAACAACTTCCGTTACGACCGTACTCACATTCCTGATCTGATGCAGCCCGCCCAGGACGTTTCTCACTGCTGTCTGGATATTGTAGCCCAGGGCACCCTGGGTATCGGCGACGCAGGAGTCCAGTGGCACCATGTGAAGTTCGTTCTTGGCTATTTCTGCCCTGCGAAGGATAAATCCAACCTGCGGACCGTTACCGTGGACGATTGCCAGGCGATTCTCAGAGACAATCAGGGAGGCCATGTTTCTGGCCGTGGCATAGGCCGCCTCGTACTGGGCCGGGACGGTAACATGTTTCGGGTCGCTGATCAGCGAGTTACCGCCGATGGCGACAACAATGGTTTTACTCATACTCTGCTACTCCGCATTGATATTGATAAATTCAAAGTTTGTAACATCAAAAAGACCCATATCCGTGAGCTTGAGCTCCGGAATTACCGGCAGGGCCAGGAAGGAGAGGCTCATGAAGGGGTCCACCTGGGGATTGACCCGGAGGGCCTCGTAGGCTGTCCGGTTGATTCTGCTCAGGCGCTGGTTCAGCTGGTCCGCCCCTTCATTGGACATGAGTCCCGCTATGGGCAGGGGCAGCGTATCGAGCACCTTGCCTTCCCTGACGGCGCACATTCCACCGCCGCAGGATATCAGCTCCCTTGCGGCAGTCAGCATGTCCCGGTCGTTGTCACCGATTATGATCAGGTTATGGGAGTCATGGGCGATTGTGGTAGCCAGCGCGCCGTTTTTCAGCTGGAAGCCTTCCACCAGGCCAAGACCGATATTTCCGCTCCCCCGGTGCCGCTCGATGACTGCGAGCTTAAGGATGTCCAGCTTCTCCCGGTGAACAAAGAAACCCTGCTCGTCGATGTACACCTTGCGCACCGCTTTTTCTGTAATCAGGTTCCCCGGATGCAGATGGATAACGTTGACCAGATCTCCCCGCAGCTTCAGCCGAAAACTCTCCTGTGAGAGCTCCCCGACCTTGACGCTTCCGGATACCCTGCTGATGTCCGGGGTGTTGACAGCGAAGAGGGCTTCCTGATTCCTGGCCACCAGGACGCCCCTCTTGTATACCTGCTGCACCGTGAAGTGCCGCAGGTTGTCCACCACAATCATGTCTGCGTCAAATCCCGGAGCCAGGGCTCCCTTGCGGGCGAGACCGTAGCCTTCGGCGGCGTTGAGGGTCCCCATCTGTATGGCCGTCAGGGGATCCAGCCCGTTTTCAATGGCAAGGCGCAGGCTGTGGTCGATATGTCCCTCGCTAAGGATCTGTTCGGGCTGTTTATCGTCGGTGCAGAAGGAACAGTAACGGGAGGTGTGAGGGCCGACCCCCTTTATCAGGGTGGAAAGGTTGCGGGCGGCCGAACCCTCGCGAATCAGAATACGCATCCCGATCCGCAGCCGGTCACGCATCTCGTCCAGGGTGGAGCATTCGTGGTCGGTCTGGATTCCCGCAGCCCGGTAGGCATTCAAACCCCTGCCTTCCAGCATGGGGCCGTGGCCGTCGATGGGTTTGTTTCTTTTTGCCGCCAGGGCGATTTTCGCCAGAATGCCCTCATCCCCCGCTGCAACGGAAGGGTAGTCCATGACCTCTCCCAGGCCCAGGACCGCATCGTCGTCTATCAGTTCTTCCAGAGCTGCAGCGTCCAGCACGGCACCGGCGTTTTCAAAGGAGGTGGAGGGAACGCAGGAGGGCAGCATGAAATAGACATCCAGGGGGGCCTTTTTCGCCGCACTGATCATGTAGCGTATTCCCTCAAGGCCGGCCACATTGGCAATCTCGTGGGGGTCCGCGATTACTGTTGTGGTTCCCCGGGGGACCACCAGCCGGGCGAACTGCTCGGGAGAGACCAGGGATGACTCTATATGAACATGGCTGTCGATCAGACCCGGGAGCAGATAGGCTCCGTTCAGGTCAAGCTCCTTTCTTCCTTCGTAGGCTCCGATACCGGCTATTACGCCCTGGTCAACCGCCAGACTCCCGTCGCTTACCTCGTGGGTGTGGACATTCACAATACGGGCATTCTGCAGTACAAGATCAGCCTTTCGCCGGCCCGCGGCAACATCGATCAACCTTTTCAAATCCATTATATAACCCCTTGTATGTATCCTACAGAATAGCGCCCCTTTTTCGCAGGGGCAAACTTTTTTTACTCTTTCAAGGCTCTGAGAAAAAAATTGCGTTGCACTACTCTTGCCCTGCGGGTAAACTGATATCTGATCGGTTCCGTTTTGGGGACACAAAAATTATTGCAGGGAGAGAGTATGGAAAAGTTCTTTCAACTGAAAGCGAACAACACCACAGTTCGCACGGAGGTTATCGCCGGTATTACCACATTTCTGACGATGGCCTACATCCTGGCGGTTAACCCGGGAATTCTGTCCGCCGCGGGAATGCCTGCCGATTCGGTCTTTACCGCTACGGCAGTCGCATCGCTTATCGCGACCCTTGTTATGGCGCTGTTTGCCAAGCTGCCCTTCGCACTGGCTCCGGGTATGGGGCTGAACGCCTTCTTTGCCTTCGCTGTTGTTCTCGGTATGGGATACAGCTGGCAGTTCGCCCTGACGGCGGTATTTCTCGAAGGTATCATCTTCATCGTTCTGACTTTCCTGAACATCCGCGAAGCCATCATTAACCTGATTCCAATGAATATCAAACGGGCAATCTCCGTTGGTATCGGACTCTTCATTGCCTTTATCGGCATGCAGAACGCCGGAATCATCGTTAACAACGATGCGACCCTGGTGGGACTCGGTTCCCTGGCTAATCCCGCTGCTCTTCTGGCGGTAATCGGCCTTATAATTACCGGTGTCATGATCGCCTACAAAGTCAAAGGCGCCCTTTTGTGGGGAATCCTCATTTCTACGGTTGTCGGCATCCCCATGGGTGTTACCAGCCTGGAAGGATTCAAGCTGATGGCAGCTCCCCCGTCCCTGGGACCCATACTCTTCAAGTTTGATTTCGCGAACATCTTCAGCTTTGATATGCTGATCGTCCTCTTCACCTTCCTGTTTGTCGATATGTTCGATACGGTAGGCACCCTGATCGGTGTATCCACCAAGGCAGGTATCCTCCAGGCTGACGGTTCCATCCCCCGGGCAAAGCAGGCCCTTTTTGCCGACGCCGTTGGAACCACCGTTGGTGCCATGCTGGGAACCTCCACGGTAACTACCTACGTAGAGAGCGCAGCTGGTGTTGAAGAGGGTGGACGTACCGGTCTTACCGCTCTTGTTACCGCAGCCATGTTCTTCCTGGCTCTTTTCTTCAGCCCCGTCTTCCTGCTGGTACCCGGAGCCGCAACTGCCCCGGCCCTGATCCTGGTGGGTGTTTTCATGATGAGCCCGGTAAAAGAGATCGAATTTACCGAGATTACCGAAGCTGTCCCCGCTTTCCTGGCGATCGTTATGATGCCCCTGGCCTACAGTATAGCCGAAGGTATCGTATGGGGCCTTACTTCATGGGTAATTCTTAAAGTCCTCAGCGGCCGCACCAAAGAAGTAGGTATCGCTACCTACATTGTAGCCGCAGTCTTCATTCTGAAATTCTTCCTCTAGGGATTTTCTGAAACTGATTCTGACAGCATTATTTCTGTGCCGCGGGAAACCGCGGCACATTTTATTTTTGGGTACCTGAAAACTAATATCATGTTTATAGAGGTGCCTTTATGTTGTGCTGGGCAACGCCGCTTTTAAATGTTATTATGTAATGACAATAGCATATGATAGGCTGTTGATTTTTTTGATTCTGTAAAAGAGGAGTTCCCTATGGGTTCGCATGTCAATGTTTCGGTTGTGGGGATAGGTATCATGGGCTCCGCCATAGCCGGCCGTCTGTTGGAAGTCGGACATCAAGTAACTGTATTCGATATTGATCGGAAAAGGCTCGATGCGATGAGTGCCCTGGGCGCCAGTACCGCGGGGTCCCCCGCCGAGGCTGCCGACGCCGCTGATTACATCATAACAAGCCTGAATACCGCGGCGATAGTGCGCTCCGCCGTTTTCGGACCCGGCGGCATTGCCGAGTCGGCTTCCGGAGACAAGATGCTGATAGATATGTCCTCCATCGATCCCGCTGCCACCCGTGAAATGGCCCGGGAACTTGAAGCGACTTCGGGGATGGCCTGGGTGGACGCCCCCCTCTCCGGCGGAGCGCCGAAGGCGAAGCTCGGGCAGCTGACGGTTATGGCCGGCGGGAGTGCAGAAAATGTAGGGAGGGCCAGGGCGGTTATGGACTCCCTGTGTGCCAATTACAGCCACATGGGACCCTCCGGAGCGGGGCAGACCACGAAGCTGGTGAACCAGGTTCTCTGCGCCCTGGGTTTTCAGGCCGTTGCGGAGGCCGTCAGGATCGCTGAAGCCGGAGGCGTGGATGCCGCAAGGATTCCCGCCGCCCTTGCCGGTGGACGGGCGGACAGCAGTATTCTGCAGGAGTTCGGCCCTAAAATGGCGGCCCGGGATTACAGCCCCACCGGCCGAATCGACAATATGCTGAAGGACCTTGAAGCAGTTCAGAGTTTCGCAATGGGAGAACGTCTGCCTCTCCCCCTGACCGGGGCGGTTACCGAGCTGCACCGCCTCTTTGTAGCTGCAGGAATAGGCCCCGAGGATACCGCGGCAATGATGAAGCAGTTTGAGGGCTTCTGAGGATGTACACGAGAAGCGCGATCTTCGAAGGCCGTATTCTTCCGGGAAAGGAGGATGAGTTTTATTCCGCGGTTCAGGAGCGGCTCCTCCCCGCCTGGCGGCAGATGCTCCATGCCACGGATGTCCGGCTTTTCAGGCCCCTGCGCCGGGACGACGGAACGGCCGAGGTGTTTCTGGTGCAGGAAATCGACTACCCGTCCCTGGAGGCAATCGACGAGGCTCTATCCTCCCCCCGCCGGGAAAAGGCCTCTGAAGCCCTGAAATCCGTTCAACACCTTTACGAGGGACGGCATTACCATTATGTATATAAGAAGCTGTAAGACCCTATAAATGATTTTAGCTGGAGTTAATGCGATGTTTATTCTGGAACCCAACCTTCATGAACGTGTCCCTGGAGTATTTGATGAATCGGGAATGGTTAAAGCGCTTCTTCCCTGGACTGAATGGAAGAAGATGCTCGAGCTGCAAAAAAAGGAGAAGGTCAAGTGTTTTGTAATAAGCCACGAGCCCTATCCGGAGGAGTTCTACCGGGGTCTTGAAAAAGGCTCCCTGCTCATACGCTATGGTGTTGGGTATGATGCTGTCCCTGTAGAATTATGCCGGGAGCTTGGTATTCTCGTAGCGAATACGCCGGGGACTCTTGACCAGTCGGTGGCTGAACATGCAGCTGCGCTCATGCTGGCTGCGGCACGGCATATCGTTACCCTTGATCGGGAGGTTAAATCCGGAGGATGGAACCCGGTAATGGCCCGGGAGCTCAGAGGCCAGACCCTCGCGCTTATCGGTTTCGGAAAAATCGGCCGCACCCTGGCGTCCATAGCAAAGTTCGGTCTTGGTATGCGAATAGTCGCTTTTGATATCAATGAAGGAATCCACAGCTCTTTTCCCGATCTTTTTGATGAGTTCACCACAAGTTTTAAAGAGGCTGTTTCAGATGCTGATTTTGTCTCCCTTCACATGAATCTCAATCCCCATACGCGGGGATTTCTCAATGCCGAAAGGCTGGAGTATTTCAAATCCGGATCCGTACTCATCAATACTGCCCGGGGGGGAGTTGTAAATGAACAGGATTTATTTTCCGCTCTGAAGGACGGCAGACTCGCCTGTGCTGCCCTGGATGTTACCGCAGCGGAACCCTATGTTCCCCTTCCCGGTGCGGACCTGCGTACCCTGAGCAATGTAATCATGACTCCCCATGTGGCGTCCAATACAGGGGCTGCCAATCGGCGTATTGCTGAATCCTGTATAGAAAATGCAAAAAAGTACGGACAGGGGAAATTATCGGAATTGACCCTGATTCCTGAACTGCAGGATCTGGTGTAAGATTCTGTAATTCAGACGGTGTTTTATAAGAAAGAAATGGAGGACGTATGAAGCTTGAGGGAAAAACGGCTGTAGTTACCGGGGGTACCGGAGGACTTGGATGGTACATCTGTAAGAGTCTTGCCGCGGAAAAGGCAAAAATCGTTCTGGTGTATCTGAAGTCCCGGGAGAAGGCCGAAGGCTATGCAGCGGAACTGAGATCCATGGGTACGGAAGCGGTGGCCGTGAGTGCCGATGTTACCACCGAAGAGGGCATCGGTAAAATGGCGGATGCCGCGGTTTCGAGCTTCGGCGGGATCGACGCTCTGGTTTTGAACGCGGCCTTCAATAAGTGGGTCAATTTCTCGGACCTCGAATCTCTGGATCCCGCTTTGTGGAATGATATTATCAACTACAATCTGACCGCTCCCTATCTGGCCATGAGAACGATCGGACCGAAGATGAAGGAGAAGGGCGGCCGGATTGTTACCATCTCATCCATTGCAGGACTGAGTCCTTCCGGCAGCAGCATTGCCTACTGCGTTTCCAAGGCGGGTTTAATCCACCTTACCCGCTGCATGTCCGTAGCCCTGGCTCCCTCCGTACTGGTTAACAGTGTAGCTCCGGGGCTCATGGAAGGGACAAGAATGACGGAAAACCTGGCCCCTGAATACGCTGACAAAGCCAGGAAATCCGCCCTTATCGGGAAGGCTGCCGAGAGGGAAGATGTTGCCGATGCGGTTAAAACCTTTATCAAAACCGACAGCATTACCGGTCAGACCCTGGTGGTTGACGGCGGCAAGGTTTTTCACTGATCCCGAGGGAATACTGTCTATTCCGCCCGCACTTCAAGGGTGAATCTGCTGTGGTCGCCCCGGTACCAGCCCAGGGAAAACTCGATGGGAATATCCTGATCCGTATATACGATGGTTTCTGTGTACTGGACCGGGCTGCCCGGTTTTATCTCCAGGAGGGTGGCCTCCTCCTTTGGGGCTGCAATGGCTTCAATGGAACGCCGCATCAGGGTCAGTTCGAAGGCATAAGTTTCAGATAAAAGAGTATGGAGGGCGACCTGGCTGAAGTCGTGGGAATCGAAGCCGGGAACAAGTCCTGCGGGCAGAAAGGTGTTTACTATCATCAGGGGCTGCCGGTCGGCGGAACGCAGGCGGCGCAGAAAGAACACTGTGTCCCCTGACTGCAGGCCCAGTTTTTCCGCTACCGCGGTATCGGCCTTTGTCTGATAAAGGTCCAGAACACGGGTACTGGGGCTGACACCCTTGTCCCGCATCTCCTGGTTGAAACTGCTTAAGGCAAGGCGGAAGTCCCGCTGCACCTTCGGCCTGGTGACAAAGGTTCCTTTGCCTTTGCTTCGTACCAGGTATCCTTCGGCCACGAGTTCGGTGATTGCCTGGCGTACCGTGGGACGGCTTATTTCAAAACGTGTACAGAGTTCGTTCTCCGTCGGGATGGGGTCTCCCACCCTGCATGTATCGATGTAATCCCGCAGGTGTTGCTTCAGCTGATAGTAAAGTGGAATCGGAATGCTCTTGTCGATGGCGTTCCTGTCAAGGCGCATACGCTTCTCCTGATGTTCCGGCAGCTGCGGGAATCCCTCTGTGTACAGTATTGTATCATGAAAAATGGGAGATGATAAGGAGAGGTAATAATGTAAGTATGTACTGTCTTATTCAGCTGTATTTTCCGGTTCGGTGAAAATGAATACAAATAGTTAAGGAAAACCGACAGGTTGTACACAAAAGTAAAAGAAAACTGGATGTTTGAATACATCTTTCCCTTGACCACCGGCGCTGAGTGTTACAGACTGGTTCTATTACAGCATAACCTTTAGGAGAAGCGGATATATGAATCAAGCAAAAAAGATCGCCCTGGTAACCGGCGCCGCCGGGACCATGGGTAAGGCAGTCGCAAAGGGATTAATCGAAGACGGGTACCGGGTCGTTCTGGCGGATGTAAAAAAAGAGGCCCTGGACAAGGTTGCCGCGGAACTGGGACAGGACTGCTATCCCATCGCCTTTGATATCAGCGATTTCGGGGCCTGCAAAAAGGCTATCGGGCAGGTCAGGACTGAGGTGGGGGACGTGGATGTCCTCGTGAACAACGCCGGAATCCTCTCCAACAACAAGGTCGCCGCCACCACCCCCGAAGAGTGGCACAAGGTTCTGGCGGTCAACCTGGACGGCGCCTTCTATCTTATTCAGCTCTGTCTGCCGGCGATGATCGAGAAAAAGTGGGGCAGGATTATCAACACCAGCTCCTTCGCGTCAAAATCCGGGGGGATTACTGCGGGCACCACCTATTCGGTTTCCAAAGCCGCCATCAACGGTCTTACCTTCTCCATTGCCGCGGAGACCCTCAAGACCGGGGTCACCTGCAACGCCGTTGCCCCCGCCTATGTTCGGACCCCCATGGTGGAACAGCAGCTCAATGACGAACAGCGGGCCGCCGTGCTTGCCAAGATCCCCGTGGGCCGCTTCTGTGAACCGGAAGAGTTTGCCCACGCTGTACGCTTTCTGGCTTCTCCCATGTCGGGATTCATTACCGGTGAAATCCTTGACCAGAACGGCGGGCTTCAGTTCGACTGATCAGAACATCTTCCGGCTTATCTGCAGGCGGATTCCCTTAAGGAGGGTCCGCCTTTTTTCCTTCTTCCACGCCTTTAAAACTTGACAGTCCATGAGAGCGGTTTTAGTATGGTTTGTGTACGCTGCATGGATCTTAAAAAATGTTCCGGGTACAGCTATCTGACGGACTGATTTTTCCTATTCTTTTTTTCAGGTTAAACCCAAAAAGAATAGTTGGACCTTGAACGGAGAGGTTCGGCTATTCACCTCCGGCCCTCCTTATGCCAAGGCCCGCGAAATAACGGTACGGGGTAGGCTATGATCGTTAAGAACGGACTGGTTGCCTTCAGCGGCGAGGATGAATTCCTCCGAAAAGACCTGAGGCTGCAGGACGGCCGTATTGTCGAAATCGGCCGGGATCTTACGGCGAATCACGATGACGAGATACTGGACGCATCGGACTGCTGGGTTCTTCCCGGCGGCATTGACCCGCATGTTCACTTTTATGACCCCGGCTATACTGACAAGGAAGATTTTGCCCACGGCAGCGCTGCAGCAGTCTCCGGAGGGGTGACCACTGTAATCGACATGCCCTGTACCTCTCTGCCTCCTGTAACTGATTCCCGGTCCCTTCAGGGAAAACTGAACATAGTATCTCCGAAAGCCCATGTGGATTTCGGCTTCTTCGGGGGCGTCTCGCGGCAGCTCTTCGACGCAGGCTGCGAGGAGTCCATGGCTTCCATAGCCGAACAGGTAATGGGCTTCAAGGTCTACGCCGTATCGGGGATGGAAGAGGTCTGGGGTGCTCTGGACCACTGGCGCTTTCGTAAGGTTCTGGAGATCGCCGCAGGTCTCGGCAGCATTGTGCTGCTCCACGCCGAGGATGCCGAATACGTGGTCAATGCCTCGGAGGAACTGGAAAAAAGGCGCAGGGACCCGGAGGCCTGGTATCTTGCCCGTCCGGAGCTGGCGGAGGTCCTTGCCGTTACAAGTGCCCTGCGGATTGCCGCGGAAGCCCGGGGAAACCTGCATATCGTACACATCGGCACCGCCGAGGCGGCACGGCTTTTGGCCGCTCCGCAGCCGGAGGGCTGCCGGATAAGCGGAGAGACCTGTCCCCAGTACCTGGCCTTCAGCCTGGATGACTTTATCGCCCAGGGGGCGGTCCTGAAGATAGCCCCGCCGATCAAGAAAGCGGGTAACCGGGAGAAGCTCTGGGAACTGCTGAAGGCGGGAACCATTGAGTTTGTGGCCTCGGACCATGCCCCGGGAACGGCGGGGGAGAAGTCCGGAAGGGACATCTGGAAGAACTCCGCGGGGATCGCCGGAACGGGCACCATGCTGCCCTTTCTTTTTTCAGAAGCTTACCTGGCCGGCAGGCTGTCCCTCTCCCGTTTTCTCGAAGTCGCCTCGGAAAATGCCGCCAGGCGCTACGGCTTTTTTGACCGCAAGGGTTCCATCGATACCGGCAAGGACGCCGACCTCGTTCTGATAAATTCCAGGGAAAACTGGACGGTCCGGGGAGACCAGTTCCTCTCCAGGGGGAAACTGACTCCCTTTGAGGGCAGGACTTTTACCGGCAGGGTGGAAAAGACCCTGGTCCGGGGCCGGACTGTCTTTGATCGCCGGCGGGGTGCCCTGGAGGCCGGCTGGGGCGAGTTTATACGACCGACAAGGAGTGTGTAATGGGAGATGCAATGAGGCTTCTGCCTTTTGACGAGCTTTTAACGCGGATCTTCGAAGAATACAGGGACGGCGGGTCGATCTTCGATCTTCCAGAGGATTCGTGGTTTCGCAAGAAGAACGGAAAAAGCCTTTCCATCTTCGGAAATCCCATGGAGACTCCCCTTGGGCCCGCCGCGGGACCCCATACCCAGCTGGCCTCGAACATTATCGCCTCCTACCTGACGGGAAGCCGCTTTATCGAGCTGAAAACCGTGCAGATCCTCGACTCCCTGGAGATCGAAAAACCCTGTATCGATGCCGCCGACGAGGGTTACAATACCGAGTGGTCCACGGAACTCTCCCTGGATGAGGCCTGGCAGGAGTACGCCAAAGCCTGGATTATTCTGCACCTTCTGGAAGAGCTCTTCGGTCTCCGGCGGACGGAAAACCGGCGCTCCTTTGTCTTCAACATGAGCGTCGGCTACGATCTTAAAGGGATCAAAAGTGAGCCCATGCAGCGCTACCTCCGCCGCATGAAAGACTCTTCGTCGGAAAAGCTTTTTTCAGGTTGGATCGACCAGGCAAAACAGATGCTCCCGGAGCTGCTGAAGGGCTCGGAACTTGAGCGGCGCAGCCGGGTTCTGTCCGATTTTAGGGTTTCCGGTAAAATCTGCGGTTCCGTGACCCTCTCCACCATGCACGGCTGCCCTCCGGAGGAGATCGAGGCGATCTGCTCCTACATGCTCAGGGAGCAGAAGCTGGATACCTATGTAAAACTGAATCCCACCCTCCTGGGCTATGGGACGGTCCGGGAAATCCTGGACGGCCTGGGCTACACCTATGTGGAGCTCAATCCGGAGAGTTTCGAACACGATCTTCAGCTTCCCCGGGCCCTTGAGATTCTTTCCCGGCTGCGGAAGCTGGCGGCGGATTCGGGACGGAACTTCGGGGTCAAACTGACCAATACCCTGGCCTGTAGAAACAACCAGGGACGGCTTCCGGGAGAGGAGATGTACCTCTCCGGCCGGGCACTCTTTCCCCTTTCAATTAACGTTGCCGCCCGGCTTTCCGAGGAGTTCGGCGGAGAACTGCCCATCTCCTTTTCCGGCGGAATAAGTATCCATAACGCTGCGGAGGTTTTCGCCACCGGTATCCGGCCGGTCACCCTGGCGACGGAGCTTCTGAAGCCCGGCGGATACCTGCGGCAGGTCCAGCTTGCAAAGCTGCTGGAAGAGCTTCCTGAAGCCGACTGGCAGAGGGAACGCATCGACGTACAGGCCCTGAAAAGTCTTGCCGCCTCTTCCCTGAGGGACCGAAGCCTCTCCAAGGAGTTCCGGGGCAGCGATGCGGTCCATAATCCGGGGGAACTGCCATTGTTCGACTGCTATGTAGCCCCCTGCGTCAGTGCCTGTGCCATCGGTCAGCATATTCCGGAATACCTGCGCCTGGCCGGGGAGGGCAGGTACGGAGAGGCCCTGGAGTGCATTTACGAGCGCAACGCCCTGCCCTCAATCACCGGCCACATCTGCGACCACCAGTGTCAGCTGGTCTGTACCCGCCTGGATTACGAGGGCGCCCTCAACATCCGGGAGGTCAAGAAGATCTCCCTGCTCAAAGGTATGGAGGAGTATCAGCGCCGCTGGGTCAAGCCGGAGATCCGGCATCCTGAGCGGATCGCTGTCGTAGGAGCAGGGCCCGCGGGGCTTTCTGCGGCCTATTTCCTTGCCCGGGAAGGTTTTTCCGTAACCGTCCTTGAGCGGGAAGAGGATGCCGGCGGTGTCGTGCGCTACGTGGTGCCCCACTTCCGGATAAGCCGGGAGGCCATTGACCGGGACATAGATTTTATCCGCCAGCACGGAGTGGAGTTCCGCTTCGGGGTGGATGAGAATATCGATATTGAAGCCCTCAAAAAAGAAGGATTCACCTATATTGTTCTGGGTCTCGGAACCTACCGGAGCCGAAAGCTTCCCATAGAGGGTGACAGCCAGCGGATCTATCCATCCCTCTCCTTCCTGACCCAGTTCAACCGCGACCCCTCCCGCCTTAAGGTGGGCCGCCGGGTCGTGGTTATCGGGGCCGGGGATACCGCCATGGACTGCGCCCGGGCGGCCCTGCGCTGTTCCGGAGTCGAGGAGGTTCAGATTGCCTACCGCAGGGCCTTCGAGCAGATGCCCGCCAGCCGGGAGGAGTACGAATACGCCGCGGAGGACGGGATCTCCTTCCGCTGGCTCAGGAACCCTGAACGCTTTAGCGCCGACGGCAGTCTTACCCTGCGGGTAATGGAGCTGGGAGAACCCGACGAATCGGGGCGGAGGCGCCCTGTTCCGACGGACAGGACGGAAGAGATTAAGGCGGACAGTCTGATTTATGCTGTGGGTGATGATCCCGATTCCGATGCTCTGAAGAGCGCAGGTCTCGAGCCCGATGTAAAGGGCATGGTTCCCACCGGGGAAGGCGGGGAGACTGATCGGGAAAACATCTTTCTCATCGGAGACAGCCGGACCGGGGCATCCACCATCGTCAACTGCATCGCCGAAGGCCGCAGGGCCGCCGACGCCATCTGCCGTAAAAGCGATTCCCTCTGGGAGCGGAGCGAGCTTATTCCCTACCTGGATCCGGAGGAGCGGACGGCGGACATCGCCGTCAAGAAAGGGCATCTCTCTTCCAGGCCGGATCCCCGGTCCGACTACGACTCGGCGTCCTTCTGCGCCACCGAAAAGTCCCGCTGTCTTGAATGCGATTTCCTCTGCAACAAGTGCGTCGATGTCTGCCCCAACCGGGCCAATATAAAGGTGGAAACCGCGGGGCAGGAGCAATTTGACGATGCCTTTCAGATTGTGCATATCGATGCCTACTGCAACGAGTGCGGCAACTGCGGACAGTTCTGCCCCTGGGACGGACGCCCCTACGCGGACAAGCCCACGGTTTTCAGCAGTCCGGCGGATTTTGAAAACAGCAGCAACCCCGGCTGGCTCCTTGAGAACGGGAGCCTCCGCGTACGTTTTCAGGGACGGGTACAGACCCTGGACCTGGGGGAGGCCTTCAAGCGCTCGGAAGGACGGGATGATGAAGCGCGTTTTTATCGGCTCTTTGAGCTTCTTCACCATCGAAGACCCCACCTCTTTACCCGACTTTCCTCGGGAGGTGCGGTATGATTCTGTTTACCAATGCGACCCTGGTGGAATTTGATCCTCCCCGGATACGATATAATGAGGATGTTCTGGTGGAGGGAGATACCATAATCAAAGTCGGAAAGGGACTCGATGCTGCGGGAGTCGAAAGAACCGTGGATGGGTCGGGAAAACTGCTTTTCCCCGGGATCGTCTGTTCCCACACCCACTTCTATTCCGGCCTTTCCCGGGGGATCATGGCGAATATCGGGGACACCCCGGATTTTGTCTCCATTCTGAAGAATCTCTGGTGGCGACTGGACCGGGCTCTGGACTCCGGGAGTCTTCGTGCTTCGGGGCTTATCTGTTCTCTGGATGCCATCCGCGCAGGCACCACCGCGGTGATCGATCATCACGCCTCGCCGAACTTCATTTCCGGGTCCCTGGATGTTCTTAAAAAAGCCTTCGAGGAGACGGGTTTGCGGGGGACCACCTGTTACGAGGTGACCGACCGTCATGGTGAAGAGGCGATGCAGGAAGGGGTGGACGAGAACATCGCCTTTGCCCGGAGTATCGATGCTGAAAAAAAAGCGGGGACCTGGTCCGGCCTGACGGAGGCCCATATCGGGGGGCATGCCCCCTGCACCCTGCCGGATGCCGCCCTGAAACTCCTGGCTGATGCCTGTGAAGAGCGCGGCCGGGGTTTTCATGTGCACCTGGCGGAGGATGCCTGGGACGTCTCCCATTCCCACATAAATTACGGAAAAGACCTGGTTTTCCGGCTGGATAACTTCGGTCTGGTCAGAGACAACAGCATCCTGGTCCACGGTGTCCATCTGAACCCCGACGAAGTGGAGCGCATCAACGAACGCGGGGCCTTCCTGGTGCACAACTCCAGGTCCAACATGAATAACGGGGTGGGCTACAATCCCAATCTTCCCCGCCTCGAAAACTGGGCCCTGGGAACCGACGGTATCGGATCGGATATGTTCGCCGAGATGCAGAGCGCCTACTTCAAGCATAAGGACGAGAAGGGGCCTCTCTGGCCGGGGGACTTCCTGGCAGCTCTGGCTGCAGGTAACCGTATTCTGGAAAAGAGTTTCGGAAGGCCTTTCGGTCGGATCGAACCGGGCTATACCGCCGACCTGGTTGTGGCGGACTATGCCTCTCCAACGCCTCTTGAGCCGGAGAATATCGCGGGACATATGGTATTCGGCATGGCATCGAACATTGTAGAGACGGTCATGATAAACGGAAGGATCGTCATGGAAAAGCGGAGTTTCCCGGGGATTCCCCGGGAGGATATATACCGTGATGCGGCGGAACAGGCGCGGCGCCTCTGGGAGCGAATGGACCGAATCACGCCGTAAAAAACTATACTATACTTAAGGCAGGGGAAATTAATGAGCGTACAAGAAATGATTCTGAAGAAGGCTGAAGGCTATCGTGACGAGGCGGCCCGGGTATTGAGCGATCTTATCAGGCTTAAATCCTACAGCTCCGCTGAAAAGGATGTCTGTCTTCGCATAAAAGAGATGTGCGAACAGTACGGTTTCGACGAGGTGCGGATCGACGGCCTGGGGAGTGTAATAGCACGGGTCGGATCGGGCCCGAAGAAGCTGGCCATCGACGCCCATATCGACACCGTCGAGGTGGGAGATCCCGCCCAGTGGCAGAAAGATCCTTTTTCGGGAGAGATTTCCGACGGCTTTGTCTATGGTCGGGGTGCTTCGGACCAGAAGGGGGGAGCCGCCTCGATGATTACCGCCGGACGTATTCTGAAAGAGCTGGGCTACGACGGGGAGTACTCGGTCTATTTTACCTTTACCGTTATGGAAGAGGACTGCGACGGGATGTGCTGGAAGTACCTGATCGAGGAGGAGGGTTTGAAGCCCGATTTCGCCGTCTCCACCGAACCTACATCCTGCAGGCTTTACCGGGGACACCGGGGCAGGATGGAGATGGTCGCCCGCTTGAAAGGTGTCTCCGCTCACGGCTCGGCCCCGGAACGGGGAGAGAGCGCAGCCTACAAGGCTGCCCGGGCAGCCCTGGCAATGGAGCAGCTGAACAGCGACCTCAAGCCTGATGAGGACAATTTCCTTGGAAAGGGGACCATCGTCGTCAGCCAGATCGATGTCAAGGGTCCCAGCCAGTGCGCCGTTCCGGATCAGGCCATGCTCTATCTTGACCGGCGACTGACCTGGGGGGAGGACAAGGAGCTGGCCATATCCCAGGTAAAGGAGTACATGGCCCGGGCCATCGGTGAAGATGAATCCGCCGTAAGCGTCAGCATGCCCCGATACGAGAAGCGGGGATGGAAGGAGGCCGACTACAGCCAGGAACTCTACTTCCCCACCTGGAAGATCCCCGAGGAGCACGAGATAGTCCAGGCCGGCAGGCGTGCCTACGAGGCGCTCTGGGGAAAATCCCCGGTAATCGACAAGTGGACCTTTTCCACCAACCTGGTGGCGGTAACGGGACGGCACAAAATCCCCGCCATAGGTTTCGGCCCGGGGGATGAGAACCAGGCCCATGCCCCCAACGAAAAGACCCGGGTGGAGGATCTTGTTATCTGTTCCGCCTTCTACGCCATGCTGCCCTACGCCCTGGAAGGGCAGGAAGGAAAAGGCGGGGCATGATCAGTTTCAGCTGTGCCTGCAGCCTCTGCGGCCGGGAGTACGAATTTACCCCTGAACGGATGCTCTGCGACGACTGCGCATCCCGGCAGACCCCGGACCAGCCCTTGATGGGGGTCCTGGAGTTCCGTCCGGAAGGGCAGCTCCCCCGGGACTGGGACAGCCTGGATCTGCTGCCGGTGGAACGGGAGTACTTTCCCCCGGTTCCCGTGGGGCAGACGCCCCTGTGGGAACCGGAAATTCTGCGCAGGGAGACCGGATTTCCAAAACTCTTTCTGAAGGATGACAGCCGGAATCCCACGGGATCCCTGAAGGACAGGGCCAGCTATCTGGTGGCCGCCTACGCCAGACGGGAAGGCATCGAACGCATCGTGGTGGCATCCACCGGCAATGCCGGCTCCTCCATGGCGGGAATCGGTGCCGCGGCGGGACTTTCGGTTAAGCTCTTTCTTCCTGCTTCTGCTCCGCCTGCCAAGCTTGTTCAGTCCCTTCAGTATGGTGCGGACCTGATTCGGGTCGACGGAACCTACGACCTGGCATACGACCGCTCCATGGCCTGTGTCGCCGGGGAGGGCGGACTCTCGCGGAATACCGCCCACAATCCCCTGACCATTGAAGGCAAGAAGACCGTCTCCCTGGAGATCTTCCGACAGCTGGGAGGCCGTGTACCGGATTACGTCTTCGTCCCTACCGGAGACGGGGTAATCCTGAGCGGCGTCTACCGGGGCTTCGAGGATCTGTTCAGCCTGGGGCTGGCAGACCGGATGCCCTGCTGCGTTGCGGTCCAGGCGGAGGGTTCTGCGGCCATAAGCCGTGCCCTGGATGCCGGCAGTTTCGGGACACCCGTCGCGTCGTCGACGATTGCCGACTCCATCTCTGTGGATGTACCCCGGGGAGGACTCTTTGCCCTGGGACGCCTTCAGCGCCACGGTGGAAAAGCGGTAATCGTGAGCGACCGGGAAATCCTTGCCGCCCAGAGGAGCCTCTCCTCCCGGTCCGGACTATTCGCTGAACCCGCCGCCGCCGCCGCGTGGGCCGGATTCGTAAAGATGAAGGATGAAATAGATCCCGGAGCCACAGTGGCAGTACTGATTACCGGAAACGGCCTGAAGGACATCGACTCTGCCAAAAAGGGAGTAAGCCTGTCATGAGTGCCGATATAAGCAAATCGATTCCCCGGGCCGACGGCAGGGCCAAGGCCGAAGGGCGGGCACGCTATATTGCCGATTATCCCCATGATGATATGCTGTGCGCCCGTTTTTACCGGGCACCTTTTTCCCGGGGGATAATACG
Organism: Marispirochaeta aestuarii; assembly: GCF_002087085.1. Classification (NCBI taxonomy): domain Bacteria; kingdom Pseudomonadati; phylum Spirochaetota; class Spirochaetia; order Spirochaetales; family Spirochaetaceae; genus Marispirochaeta; species Marispirochaeta aestuarii. The sequence goes on from NZ_MWQY01000016.1 coordinate 36,557, forward strand.
CTCCATCAAACTACCGGAACTCCCCGAGGGCTACCATGCGGTTGACTATCGGGATATCCCTGCGGCCAACCATATAGCCCTGATCAAGAACGACCTGCCCGCCTTTGCGGAAAAGGAGATCCGCTACAGGGGACAGATCATCCTCATTCTGGCGGGCCCCGACCCGGACATGGTTGACGAACTCCTTCAGGAAATCGAGGTGGATTACGAGGCGGGAATCCCCGCTGCAGGTATCGATGAGGGGCTTGCCTGTGTCGGCGGTCCCATCCATGGAACAGACAACATTTATGCCGATCTCCATATAAAAAAAGGCGATCCCGACGCAGCATTCGCCTCTGCGGCCCGGATCGTGGAGGGAGAATACTCCACCGGGTTTCAGGAACAGCTCTATATGGAGCCCCAGGGGCTCATGGCCTGGACGGAGGAAGAGAACCGGAAGGTGGTGGTTCAGGGGTCCATGCAGTGCCCCTATTACGTTAAGCATTCCGTGGAAGAGGTACTGGGCGAGGGCTATGAGGTCAGGGTCATCGAGACAACCACCGGCGGCGCCTTCGGCGGCAAGGAGGACTACCCTGAGATTATGGGAGCCCCCCTGGCGGTGGCTGCCGTCAAAATCGGAAAACCCTTGAGGATGGTCTTCGACCGTTTCGAGGACCTCTCCTGGACCTCCAAGAGGCACCCCTCACGGACCCGGATCCGCACCGCCCATGACGCGGATGGACGGATCACAGCCATGGATTACGACATAATCATCGACGGCGGTGCCTACGAAAGCTACTCCCTGATAGTTTTGCAGCGTGCCATCTTTACCTCCAACGGGGTCTATAATTTCCCCAATGTGCGGGTTCGGGGCAGGGCGGTGGCAAGCTCCACCGTGCCCTCCGGCGCTTTTCGCGGTTTCGGGGCCCCCCAGGCTATCTACGCCCTGGAGATGCACATGGAGAAGGCTGCCAGGGAGTTCTCGGCGGATCCTGTTGATTACCGGATGCCCTATGTCGCTGCCAAGGGGGACCCCACCATCACCGGCGGCAGAATCCACGAAGACGTCATCATGGACCGCCTTATAGAAAAAGCCCTGGAGATTTCCGGCTTCCGGGAAAAACGTGAACGGTACCGGAAGGAGCCCTGGAAAGGTATCGGCATCTCCTTTTTCAACCATGGCTGCGGTTTTACCGGCGACGGAGAGCAGCGTCTTATAAAGGCAAAGGCCTCCCTGCGGAAAAACGCCGACGACAGCGTGGACATTCTTATTGCCAACATCGATATGGGGCAGGGACCACAGACTACCTTTCCAAAAATTGTGGCCCGCATTCTTGACCTCCCCCGGGAAAGGATCCGCTACGACAACCCCGATACCGACAAGGTTCCCAATTCAGGTCCCACCGTGGCGAGCAGGACCATGATGATTGTGGGATACCTGGTTCAGAAGGCGGCAGAGCGGCTGAAAAAGGAGTGGGTCGGCGGAAAGGTCCAGGAGATCGAGGAGCACTACTCCATGCCCCCCTATGTCCGCTGGAAGCAGGAGACCCTGACCGGGGACGCCTATCCGGCCTTCGGCTGGGGGATCAACGTGGTCGAGGTCGAGGTGGATCCCGTGACCTGGGAACCCGCAGTCCTCGGGGCCTGGGGTGTCTATGACGTGGGAGTCGCCATTGATGAGAGGGTCGTGGCCGGCCAGATCCAGGGGGGCATGAGCCAGGCCCTGGGCTACGCCTGTCTTGAAAATCTTGAAGTCGACGGTGACGGGGTATTTCGTCAGCGTACCATGGCGGACTACATTGTTCCCACCAGCCTGGATTTTCCCCGTACGGGAGCCTGTACCCTGGACAATCCCTATGAGTACGGCCCCTTTGGTGCCAAGGGGGTGGGAGAGATCGTCCATGATGGCGGACACGCGGCTTTCTGCGCTGCTCTTGAGCAGGCCACGGGCAGGGACTGTCCTGATGTTCCCCTTACCCCGGAACGCTTACTGGAGATTATGAACAATGACGATTGAATTCTTTGTAAACGGTATGCCTGTTCTGGTACAGGCCGACCCCATGAAACGGCTTCTGGACATCCTGCGGGAGAACCTCTCCATGGCAGGAACCAAGGAGGGCTGTGGAGAGGGGGAGTGCGGCGCCTGCAGTGTTCTGATGGACGGCAGACTGGTGAACAGTTGTCTTATCCCCATGGCACAGGTCGAAGGCACCCGCGTTGAGACCATCGACGGTCTTCGGGAAAGTGCGGCCGGACAAATCCTGAGCGAAGCCTTCGCTGAGGCCCATTCAGTGCAGTGCGGTTTCTGTACCCCCGGCATGATGATGGCAACCCTGGCCCTTCTGAAGGGGAACCCCGATCCGACGGAGGGTGAGATACGCCTGGCCCTTTCGGGAAACATCTGCCGCTGTACCGGTTATGACATGATTATCGATGGTGTGATGCTGGCCGCGCGCAGGGCACGGGAGCAGGGGGTCGCCTGGTGAAAAGACTGCGACCGACACGGCTTGAGGATGCTCTGGAGTTCAGGGCTGAGTATAAGGCCCTGCCATTTGCCGGAGGGACCGATCTGATGGTGCGTCACCGTGGTTACACCGGGACCCTTCCGAAGATACAGTCCCCGGTACTGTTTCTCGATGCCCTGGATGAGCTGAAAACCCTGGAAATCGTGGATGGTACGCTGCGGATCGGCGCGGGGGTCAGCATGGCGGAACTGTTGGCTTTTCCTGGAACCCCTGAACTGCTTCGCCGGGCCGTGCAGCTGATCGCGGCCCCTGCCCTCCGGAACAGGGCCAGCCTGGGAGGGAATATCTGTAACGCCTCCCCTGCAGCGGACAGCCTGCCGCCCCTGTATGTGCATCAGGCCAAGGTTGTAGCTGTTTCCCGGGAGGGAGAACGGAGTCTTCCAATTGCCGAATTCCTTACCGGTCCCGGACAGACCGCCCTCAAGGAGTATGAAATACTCCTGAGAATTGAGCTTCCCCTGCTGCCTGAGAAAGGCAGGCTTTACTACCGCAAGGTGGGGACCCGAAAAGCCAATGCCCTGTCAAAACTCTCCTCCGCAGGTTACGCAGAGATAGATAAGGGAAAGGTCCTTGATTTCCGTTTTGCCCTTGGCGCGGTGGCGCCAACGGTAATCCGTTTGTCGGAGGCGGAATCCCTGGTACAGGGCGCATCGCTGAAAGAGATAGACACCCGTGCAGTGTCAGAAGCCGCGGAAACACGTATACAACCTATCGATGACCAGCGATCCAATGCGACATACCGCAGGAAGATCGCCTTGAACAGTTTAATGGAATTTATTGAACAACTGAAAACTATTGTTCCGGAGGATTTATGATTGATTTGACCGTACATGAGGCACAGATTGAAAAAAACGCACAGCTCTGTGCCCGGCAGGGGATTCTTCTGCCGACATACAAGGAGATGGCGGATCCCGATACTGTTTCGGCCGAAATCAAGGAAGAGCTCAAGGGTATCGGGCTGAACCAGGTCCATTCCCGAAACCTTTACCGGGTAACCTGGGAGAACGAAGCTCTGGAGACCGGCGGCACCTACAGCGGGGTTAACTATATCGAAATTCCCTCGTCCCTGACGGGAATAAGGGCCCGGGTTGTCGGTCTTGTGGGCAAGTGGTTTCCCACCGGCGCCCATAAGGTAGGAGCCGCTTACAGCTGTCTGGCCCCGACTCTGGTGACCGGACAGTTTGATCCGGAAAAGAACATGGCGGTCTGGCCTTCCACTGGTAATTATTGCCGGGGAGGGGCCTATATTTCCCGCCTGCTGGCATGTAAATCCGTAGCGATACTCCCGGAGGAAATGTCACAGGAACGTTTCAACTGGCTCAGGAAGATGGCGGACGAGACCATTGCAACCCCCGGGTGTGAAAGCAACGTAAAGGAGATCTTTGACAAGTGCGCCGAACTCAATGCCGAGCGGGGAGACAGCATTTTTATCTTCAACCAGTTCTCAGAATTCGGAAACCATCTCTGGCATCACGAGGTAACCGGCCGTTCAATGGAAAAGGTTCTGAAGCAGATAATGGGACCCAAAGACCGTTTTGCCGGTACCTGTGTCTCCTCGGGTTCCGCCGGAACCACTGCCAGCGGTGAGTACCTGAAGCGGGTCTACCCCGGGGCAAAACTTGCGGTGAGTGAAGCCCTGCAGTGTCCCACCCTGCTTTCCAACGGCTTCGGCGGACATCGCATCGAGGGAATCGGTGACAAGCATGTACCCTGGATACACAATCTGAAGAATACCGATATGGTTGTAGCCATCGACGACGAAGCGACCATGAGACTTTTACGGCTCTTTAACGAAGCCCTGGGCAAGGCCTACCTGAAAGAAAAAGGAGTGGATCCGTCCCTGATCGAGGTTTTGAACGTGATGGGTATAAGCAGTATCTGTAATCTGCTCACGGCCATCAAATTTGCCAAATACTATGAACTGACGGAAGAAGATGTGGTAATGACGGTCTTCACCGATTCGGAAGCTATGTACACCTCCCGTCTTGCGGAGCTTAACGCGGAGCGGGGACCCTACACCAGGGACAACGCCGTGGCGGACTTTGAACTTCTCCGGAGAACCGGTATCGACGCCCTGCTGGAGCTTCGTTATGAGGACCGCAAGCGTATTCATAACCTGAAATACTACACCTGGGTGGAGCAGCAGGGAAAAACCTATGCCGAGATAAACGCTCAGTGGTACGACAGGGATTACTGGGAGAATATCTACCGGGCCAAGGACAGACTTGATGAACTGATCCTGGAGTTTAACGAGCGGGTGCGGAGGTATATGTAGGATTTCGCAGAGTAACGCAGAGGATGAAGAGGAACCGCGCAGAGGCCGCTGAGGATGCAGAGATGGAGGGGCCGCGCAGAGGCCGCTGAGGACGCAGAGGATGGAGATGACCGCGCAGAGGTCGCAGAGTAACGGAGAGGATGGAGAGGGGCCGCGCAAAGGTCGCAGAGTAACGCAGAGGATGGAGAGGGGCCGCGCAAAGGTTGCTGAGGACGCAGAGATGAGGGGGCGCGCAGAGGCCGCGGAGGGTCGCAGAGGAGTAAATGGAAGATAACTCTGTGTTCTCTGCGACTCCGGGGTGAATCTTTGAAGCGAGCATCTCTGTTCTGAATCAGTACTCATGATGGATTTTTTGGAGGGGCTATGATCTTGTTGAAGAATTGTTTTTACCTGGTAAAGTCGGCGGATGATCCGGGCAGCTTTGGAGTGGATGTTCTGATCCGGGGAAACCGCGTCGAGGCAGTCGGTTCGAATCTTGCTATGCCTGCAGATGCTGAGGGGAGGGTAATAGATGCTTCGCGGCATGTGGTAATTCCCGGCCTGGTAAATACTCATCACCATTTTTATCAAACTCTTACCAGAAATCTTCCGGCGGTGCAGAACGCCAAGCTTTTTACCTGGCTGGTCTATTTATATGAAATCTGGAAATATCTGGATGAGGATGCCATCTACTGGTCCACAGCTCTGGCTACGGCGGAACTGCTTAAAACCGGCTGTACCCTGACGACCGACCATCATTATCTGTATCCCGGAGGTGTGGGGGCTGATATTATGGCCCTTCAGTTCAAGGCTGCCGGAGACACGGGAATACGCTTTTCTCCCACCAGGGGATCCATGAGCCTTTCCAAAAAGGACGGCGGGCTGCCTCCGGATACGGTAGTCCAGAGTGAAGACGATATCCTGGTCGACTCCGAGCGGGTGATCCGGGAGTTTCATGATTCCGATCCTTTTTCCATGCGAAAAATAGCCCTTGCCCCCTGCAGTCCCTTTTCGGTGTCCGAACAGTCAATGAAGGATACCGCGGCTCTGGCGCGAAAGTACGGGGTGCTGCTGCATACCCACCTGGCGGAAACTAAGGACGAGAATAAATTCTGCGAACGAACCCTGGGGCGGCGGCCCTTGAAGGTGATGGAGGACTGTGACTTTGTGGGCCCCGATGTCTGGTTTGCCCACGGAATCCATTTTACCGATGATGAGCTTTCAGTCCTGCAAGAGACGGGCTGTCAGATTGCCCACTGCCCGACTTCCAACATGCGCCTTGGATCGGGGATTTGCAGGGTGAAAGAGATGAAGGAGATGGGGATAAACGTTGCCCTGGCGGTGGACGGCTCTGCTTCAAATGATTCTTCAGATATGCTCGGGGAGATCCGGAATGCTCTTTTCCTGCAGCGGGTTGCCCATGGTGCCGATGCGTTAACAGGTCGGGACGTTTTCCGGATGGCGACCGAGAACGGAGCCAGACTCCTGAATTTCGAAAAAGCTGGTATAATAGAAGAGGGCGGACCTGCGGATATAGCCCTCTTTGATGTGCATAAATTGGAGTATGCAGGCTCCCTGTCGGATCCTCTGGGGGCGCTGATCTTTTCCGGTTACAACCATGGAACGGATTACACCATTGTCAACGGAAAACTCGTGGTGGAAAAAGGACGTCTTACCGGCATAGACGAGGAGGATCTGAGTCGCAGGGCAAATGCGGCGGCGTCGAGACTCTATGAAAAAGCGGGGATTGTCTAGCCGAGCCTGGGAAACCGTGCAGGGGGAGAAAGGACCGCGCAGAGGACGCAGAGGGACGCGGAGAAATAGCCGCGCAGAGGCTGGTAGGACGCAGAGGGGACGCTGAGGATTGGGGCCGCGCAGAGGACGCAGAGGACGCGGAGGACGCGGAGAAATAGCCACGCAGAGGCCGCTGAGGTTCGCAGAGAAGAGACCGCGCAGAGGACGCGGAGGAATAGCCACGCAGAGGCCGCTGAGGACGCAGAGAAGATACCACGCAGAGGCCGGTGAGGACGCAGAGGGGACGCTGAGGATTGGGGCCACGCAGAGGTCGCTGAGAGTTATGGAGAACAGGTAGAGGGGGTATGGATGATGCAGGACTATAAACTCGCTTCGAGTATTGAAGAGGCCGTGGAGCTTAACAAGGCGGGCTATGTGTTTCTTGCCGGGGGGACCCAGGTGAACCGGTCACCTTTTTTGAAGCATGGCCACCGCCCGGAGAAGGTGGTAAGCATTTCCGGGCTCGATTTGTCCGGTATTTCCCGGGAGGGCAACGAGTTTCTGATCGGTGCCGGTGCCACTTTACAGGATATTGCAGACAGCCATCTTATACCTGATGTTCTGCGCAGGGCGGCGGGATTTATTCCCAATAGAAGTGTCCGCAATATTGCGACCATCGGCGGTAACGTCGGAGCAAAGAGGCCCGATTCCTACCTGATACCCACACTGATGGCCCTCGGAGCCGTGGCGGAAACAGTCGCCGGGCCGGTATCAGTAAATGAGTATGTGGACGGGGATAACGAGACCCTGATAATCCGTTTTCGCATTCCTCCCCTGGAGGGAGCGTGCCGGGCAATAAAGGAGTCCCGGTCACACCAGGCATTGCCGGTGGTAAGCGCGGCGGCCTGGATGCGGGCTGAAGGGGGCGCTGTTAAGGAAGCCGTGGTAGCGGCGGGCTGTGTTGCTCCGAGAACGATGCGCCTGAGAGAAATCGAAGAGGGGATTGTCTCCGGGAAACTCCTGGAATCCGGACAGGCCCTGGAAGTGGCGGTGGCAGGGGCGATTCATCCCGAGGAGGATATCCTGGGAAGCCGGGAGTATAAAACCTATATCAACTCGGTTTTGATCGCCGATCTTGTCCGCGGTCTGGCAGAGGAGGTGCTCAAATGAAGGTAACTTTTATCCTGAACGGAAGGGAGATCTCCTTCGAAACTGCCCCGGGGGAGAAGGCACAGAAAGTTCTGCAGCGCAACGGCATCGCCTCGATCCGGGATTCCGATAACGGCCGCGGTTTCGCCGGTTCCGACACGATTATCCTTGACGGAAAGGCCGTCTCTTCGGGATTGCTGCTGGCCCCCCAGCTGGAGGGGCGGGAGGTCCGCACGATAGAGTTTTACGGCGGCAGCAGAAACCCGAGCTTCGTACAGCAGGCCATGCTGGAAGCCGGCTGCGTGCAGTCCGGTTACAATTCTCCCGCGGCGGCGCTGATGATTCATGAACTCCTGAAGCGAAATCCCGATCCCGACCGGGAGGCGGTGAAGGATGCCCTTTCCGGGCTCTTTAACCGGGCTACCGGCTACGAACAGTTTTTCGATGCCGTACGCATTGCCGCCGCCCGCATGAAGGATCCGTCCTATAAAAACGAGGGAATCCCCGAATTCGGGGAAGAGTACAGCATAGTCGGCAAACCGGCGCCCAAGAAGGATTCCGCCCGCATGGTCGCGGGTGAGAAGGTCTACGTTGAAGACCGGGTTGAACCGGGAAGCTGCATTCTCAAGGTCCTGCGGAGTCCCCACGCCCATGCCAGGATACGATCCATCGACACCAGGGCCGCGGAGGCCGTGAAGGGTGTGGTGGCGGTTTTTACCCATAAGGACGTACCGCAGCGGACCTACAGCCAGGCCGGACAGGGATACCCCGAACCATCCCCCTACGACAGGATGCTGATTTCACGAAAGGTTCGCCACGTGGGCGACCGGGTGGCGGTGGTGGTTGCCGAGACGGATGAGGCAGCGGAAAAGGCCCTCTCCCTGATAAAGGTGGACTACGAACTGCTGCCGGTGGTGCTGGACTGGGACGATGCCTGGGCGGAGGATGCTCCCATTATTCACGGCGGAAGAATCGAGTATGTCGACGGAGCTCCGGAGGATCTGAATGAACTGAACGCCGGGGCGGATGACGGGGAAGAACCGGTACTCTATCAGTTCCCCATCGGCGGGAACCCCAGGAAAAACATAGCCGCTTCGGTTTCCGGGGGTATCGGTGATCTTGAAAAAGGTTTCGCCGAAGCTGATACGGTAATCGAAAGGACCTATACCACCACCCAGATCCAGTGTACTCCCCTGGAAACCCATACCTGTTATGCACGGGTCGAAGGGGACAGGCTCGTTATTCATGCGTCGACCCAGGTGCCCTATCACGTACGTCGCATTGTCGCCACCCTGCTGGACCTGCCTGAAAACCAGGTGCGGGTAATCAAGGAGCGTGTGGGCGGCGGCTACGGATCGAAGCAGGATATTGTTCTGGAGGAACTTACCGCCTTCTGCGCCTGGAAAACCGGGCGGGCTGTGTTCCATCAGTACAGCCGGGAGGAGGAGTTCATCGCCAACTCCACCCGAAAACCCATGCGCATTACCGTCAAGCTGGGGGCAAAAAAGGACGGCAGGCTTACGGCCATGTTCATGAAGATGGAGTCAAACCAGGGGGCCTACGGTGCCCACGCCCTGACGGTGCCCATGAACGGGGTCTCCAAGAGCCTACCCCTGTTTCTGTGCGACAACGCCGGCTTCGAGGTCGTGGCCTGCTACTCCAACCGGCCTCCCACGGGGGCCTACCAGGGCTACGGGGCTCCCAAGGGGAACTATGCCCTGCAGCTCGCAGTCCGGGAACTGGCGGCGGAGCTGGGGATGGACCATCTGGAACTGGTGGAGAAGAACCGGGTAACCGAAGGGGCCATGCTGGAGATTCTCAAATGCCTTGGTGAAGGCCGGGAAGGTGCGGCGGCGCCGGCGGTAAGCTGCGGTCTGGGTCCTGCCCTGGAACAGGGGGCTGAGATGATCAGCTGGGGCAGGCGGGAAGATTCCGGCGATCCGGATGTAAGGATCGGCAAGGGATTCGCCACGGTGCAGCAGGGTTCTGGGCTCCCGGGGCTGGATGCCGCCAACGCTACCATCAAAATGCTTGGAGACGGCAGTTTCCTGGTTCAGTCCGGGGGGGCCGACCTTGGTACCGGTCTCGACCTGGTGAGCGCCAAGATGACAGCGGAGGTCCTGAAGTGCGGGCTGGAGGTGATTACCGTTCAGTCCGGGGATACCGATATGGCTCCCTTCGATACCGGGGCCTACGCCTCCAGCGGAACCTTCTTCTCCGGCGGGGCCACCTACAACGCGGCGCTGAAGATGGCGGGCAAGATTAAAAAGGAGGCTGCCGCGATTCTGGGAGAGAAGGAAGAGGATATCGAGCTGGCTGCTCCGGGAATCGCCCGGGGTAAAAAGGGCGAGCTGAGCTACCGTAAACTGGCCTGGCATACCCAGGGGGGAGAGGGCACAGGACAGCTGATAGCCTCGGCCTCCTTTGTGACGGATAAGTTCTCCTTTCCCTACGGTGCCCACTTCTGCCAGGTGGCGGTGAACACCCGCACCGGGAAGGTTACGGTGCAGAAGTACTACGCTCTGGAAGACTGCGGTACCCCCATCAACCCCGAGTACGCCCTGGGGCAGATCTACGGTGCGGTGGTCAAATCCATGGGACATGCCCTGTACGAGGAGATGATCTTTGACAAATCCGGCCGCTGCCTGACCACGGACCTGAGGAGCTACGGGGTTCCCATGATCGGGGATATCCCGGAGGATTTTAAATCCGTGCTGGTACGGACGGACGACCCATTCGGGCCCTTCGGGGCAAAGTCGGTGTCGGAGATCAGCGTGAACGGGGCCGCTCCCGCCATAGCCAGCGCGATTTACGACGCGGTGGGGGTATGGATGCGGGACTGGCCCTTCAGTCCGGAAAAGGTGCTGAAGGCCCTGGGCAAGATTTAGTCGCGACGAGCGTAAGGGATCCGGAGGGGCCGTCAGGCGACCGGCCGATTGAGGCCGGGCCGAAGCCGGAAGGCGGAGCCCGGAGGAGCCCGACCCGAGCCGCGTATGCGGTGAGGGGTACGCCCTGAAAAAAAACTGGATTGAAACGGAGAGAAGATGGAACGGACAAGGATTGAAGCTCTGATAGCTGAGCTGGCCAAAAAGCAGGGAAGCGGGATGTACCTGAAGGATTTTCTGCTGACCTGGGAGAAAACGGACGACGAGATTGCCGCGACCTTTCTGGCGGCGGATGCGCTGAGGGCTTTGAGAGAGGAGAATGTATCCTGCAGGCTCTTTGATTCCGGGCTGGGGATAAGCCTGTTCAGAGACAATTCGACCAGGACGCGCTTCAGCTATGCCTCGGCCTGCAATCTGCTGGGGCTTGAGGTGCAGGACCTGGACGAGGGAAAGAGCCAGATTGCCCACGGCGAGACGGTGAGGGAAACCGCCAATATGGTCAGTTTTATGGCGGACGTGATCGGGATACGGGACGATATGTACATCGGCAAGGGGAACACTTACATGCGGGAGGTTGCCGAGGCGGTGGAGATGGGACACGCCGAGGGGGTGCTGGAGCAGCGACCGACCCTGGTGAACCTGCAGTGCGATATTGATCACCCCACCCAGTCGATGGCGGACATGCTGCACCTGATTCACCATTTCGGGGGTGTGGAAAAGCTCAAGGGCAGGAAAATCGCCATGACCTGGGCCTACAGTCCCTCCTACGGAAAGCCGCTGTCGGTGCCCCAGGGGGTAATCGGTCTGATGACCCGCTTCGGGATGGAGGTTGTGCTGGCCCATCCTGAAGGCTACGAGGTTATGCCGGAGGTGGAGGCTGTGGCCGGGAAAAACGCTGAAAGGTCCGGGGGGAGTTTTGAGCGAGTGAACAGCATGGAAGAGGCCTTTGCCGGAGCAGACATTGTCTACCCCAAGAGCTGGGCACCCTTCGCTGCCATGGAAAAACGGACGGAGCTCTACGGTCGGGGCGACTTCGACGGAATCAAGGCCCTGGAGAAGGAGCTCCTTGCACAGAATGCGAAACACACCGACTGGGAGTGCAGCGAGGAGCTGATGGCCGGGACCCGGGGGGGAGAAGCCCTCTATCTGCACTGTCTGCCGGCGGACATAAGCGGTGTGAGCTGCAGGCAGGGCGAGGTGGCTGCCTCTGTTTTTGACCGCTACCGGATACCTTTGTACAAGCAGGCAAGCTACAAGCCCTACATAATCGCTGCGATGATTCTCTTGAGCAAGTTTCAGGACCCGGCGGCGAAGCTGAAAGGACTGCTGGAGGCTGGAGAGAAGCGGGTGAAGTAGGGAGAAGAGAGGAAACCGCGCAGAGGCCGCAGAGTAACGCAGAGAGGAGACCGCGCAGAGGTCGCTGAGGGGAAGGCCGCGCAGAGGTCGCTGAGGGATGCAGAGGGGAAGGCCGCGGAGGGGACGCAGAGGCCGCAGAGTAACGCAGAGAGGAAACTGCGCAGAGGTCGCTGAGGGACGCAGAGGGGAAGAAGGTGACAGGAGAAAACTCGGCGCCCTCTGAGGTTCGGCGGTGATTCTCCTCAATCCTTGGTATGCTGTGCATCTCTGTTCCAAAAACAGGATGAAATACAGATTATATGGATTTTCAGATAGATAAAACCATTACCCTGCGGGAATTACACGCCACCGATGCCGGGGATATTTTCCGTACCATCGACAGACAGAGGGAGTATCTTGGCAGGTGGCTGCCCTTTGTGGAAACAACAATACGCCTAGAAGACTCCCGGGCGTTTGTTTCTTCCGTTGTGGATGCCCCTGAGGATCGTTTCGAGCATGTTTTTTCGATTCGAGATACGGATACCTTCATCGGGCTTGTCGGTTTCAAGGATACCGACAGACAGAATAAAAAGACCGAGATAGGCTACTGGCTGTCGGAAGACCGGCAGGGGCGGGGGATCGTGACCCGGGCGGTGAAGCGGCTCTGCAAGTTTGCCTTCAGCGAGCTGGGAATGAACCGGATACAGATAAAGTGCGCCGTTGGAAACGAAGGGAGCAAAAGGATTCCACTGCGTCTTGGCTTTACCCTGGAAGGAGTTGAACGGGACGGGGAGCTTCTTTCCGGCGGGGTCTATACGGATCTGGAGATCTACAGTCTTCTGAAAAGGGATGTTTCAGGGGATTAAGGGGATCGTTATACGCAATGCGTACTGTGTCCTCTTCAAGGGGCTTTCGCGCATTGCGTGAATCCCGCCGTGTCCATCAATTCTCAGGATGCATGTTTCCGGGGAAGGAGGACAGAAGTAGCCTGTCGGTCCTTGCCGGTGCCGTACGGGGATGACAGTACTTGCGCCGGTACGACATTTTTTCGCTTGACGGCACCCGAATCATCCAATATCCTGAAATCCTCAATTATAGTTTACTGATTTTCATTTTTAGGAAGTTTATATGCGTCGCACGTGGTTTTGGGCATTACTGGTATTTATTATATTCGTATTGCTTGTGGGAGCTGGAAGTTCCTTTCTTACCTATCAGAGGGTAGCCCGCCTGTCGGACTTGAAGACCCAGATGGATGAAACTCTCACAAAAATGGCGCAGCTGGTCAATGATACCTACTTCCTATTGTACGATTCCGACGATATCCGGGCTTCCCGGGAAGTATGGCGGGAATCCCTTGAAAATGCCTATATTGATCTGAATAATTTGTCCCAGCACCCGGGGCTGCAGCACGTGGATTCAGCAATAAGCCAGGAGATAGGCCAGATCAGAAGCTCATGGGAAAATACCGTCAGGAACTATTTCTCCGGTGATCAGTTTCTGTTGAACTTCCTGGATTCCAAGGTTGAATTGAATACCAATGACAATATCAACAGCATGGTTTCCCAGGTTTCGCGGTTGATAAGTGAAACAGGAGTCGATTCAGGGCAGCAGGAGGACGTTTATCAGCTGAATCTGGCGTATTTGAGGCTGAGAACGGGAACAGCCCAGCTGCGGGTGTTTATTACCTCCGCTGTGGAAGAGTTGAGAGGCAATGTCCAGGATGAAACCGACAGAGCGCTGGAACAGACGTTTACTGTGTCCGGTATTGTTCTGGTACTTCTTCTGCTGCTGATCGTTCTTGTTCTGACCTTCAGTTTGCGGGTCCTTCGTCAGGCCAATATCGACCTGGAAGAACAGGTCAGGGAGAGGACCAGGGCCATTCAAAACCTTCTGGACTTTTCCGGGGTGGGGTATATTACCTTCGGACCTGATTTGATCATCAATCCTGAAATCTCACGGGAATGCAATACCATCTTCGGGCGCTCGATCGCGGGGGAGAACATTGCCCAGGTTCTGTTTTCTTCCAGCCAGCGGCAGGAGGATTTCTCCGATGCCATGGCCCTGGTTTTCTCAGGAACCTCCCATCCGGAGGTGGTTTTTAATGTTCTGGATTCCAAGACGTTCATAAATGACAAGACTATTGAAATGAGTTTTCGTCTGGTTGATGAGTCCACAATCATGGGACAGCTCAGGGATATTTCCGAGACTGAAGAACTGCAGAGAACTCTTGAAAGAGAGAACAGCCAGCGGGAAATGGTTCTGAAGGCAGTGACCTCCAAACGCTATTTCCTGAGTATTCTGGATGATGCCAGGGAGCTCTTTGCAGCCCTGGAAGAGTGTATTGTGGACGGTAACTTCCACGCAGATGAAGAGAGAAAAAATCAGATAATCCGTGATATTCACACCTTCAAGGCCAACGCTTCCTTTTTGAGGATGGCCCGGACCTCGAAACTTGCTCACATGCTGGAAGATGTCCTGATTGCCCAGGGCATACTCTCCGACGAGGAACCCCTGGGCAACGAGATTGCCGAGTTGAAAAAGGCTTTTAACGATGAAGTCTCCAGCGTGGTTGAGGTCCTTGGCCAGGAATGGCTTAAAGGGGCGGATAAGATTGAGATCAGCCTGAGATTGCTCGAGAAGACTCGAAAGTTCGTGCGGGATCGCTACCCGGAAGACAAGTATCTGATTCATGCAATCGATGTTCTTTCGTATCTGCCTCTCTCAATGCTGTTCATGCGCCTTGGTGATATGAGCCGGGATCTCGCTGCAACCAACGGGAAAAGGGTGAATGTCCTTATCGAAGACAACGAGATTTCCGTTACACCTGAACAATACCAGAATCTGTTGCATGCGGTTAATCATATCCTTCGAAACATGATAACCCACGGTATTGAATTTCCGAGGCACAGGGAAAAAGCCGGTAAAAACCCCGAAGGTAACATTAAAATCCACTCCAGCCTGGAGGGGCGGGAAATCCAGATCAGGATTTCCGACGACGGGGCCGGTCTTTCCGTGAAAAAGATAACGGAACGGGCCAGGGAGATCGGATGGCTGGACGACGGGGGATCTCTGTCAACCAGGGAGAGTGTTAAGATGATCTTTGAACCGGGGTTTTCAACCGCTGATACTGTGACCGCTGTTGCCGGCCGGGGATTCGGACTGGCTGCGGTAAAAGACGCGATCTATCAGATCGGTGGAAAAATCAGGGTATCCACCGCCCCGGGCAGGGGTACAACCTTTATTATTGTGATTCCAAATGAAAGGATGGGATATTAGATGAAAGCAGAATATGCCAACGTTTTTATACGAAGCGCGGTACACGTATTCAAGAAAGAACTGAATATTAATATGTCCCGTCAATCCCTGATTAAAAAGAATGCTCCCATTCCCGGGCTGCCGGTCTGTATTATCCTTGGAATAACCGGTCATGTTCGCGGGCAGGTGGTCTATTCTCTGGATAAAAGTTTCGCCCAGGATATTACCCATGCCATGCTGCCGAACAAACTGCCCCATGAGCTGAAAAAGTATATTAACTCGGCGGTCGGAGAAATCGGAAATATGATCACCGGCCAGGCCAGTATTGAGTTGGCCGGTCAGGATAAGATCATAAATCTGACACCTCCGGCTGTTTTTACGGGAGATCAGATGGTGGTTGATTTTCTTGAGATGCCGACAGTTTCGCTCAGGCTCCTCTCTGAGATGGGGATGCTCGAAATCAATATTGCGATAATGGAGGAGGTGCTGTAATGATACGCGGATTAATCGTGGACGACGCCGCAATCATGCGCCTGCGGCTCCGTGAAATTCTCGAACCCAGGTATGAAATCGTGGCGGAGGCCGGAGATGGCAATGAAGCCATTGAAATGTATGACAGATATAAACCGGATTTTATTACCCTGGATATTTCCATGCCCAATACCAATGGTATGGAAGCCCTGGAGATCCTGATGCAGAGAACTCCTCCTCCGCGGATCATAATTGTCAGTGCCGTAGGACAGCAGCGGCTGGTGATAAAAGCACTTCAGGGCGGGGCTAAGGATTTTGTTATTAAACCCTTTGAATCCCCCCGGGTTCTTAAGGCTGTAGAAAGGGTTATGTCTAACGGAACCAATCCCGGATAAGGGAATAAGTAATAAACTCCATTGATCTGGTTGTCCGTGGTGCAGCCTTAATGAGTCTCGGAAGGCCTTCTTTCTCCGTCCCGTCTATCTGCGATATCCTGGGATCTGTAGTTCCAGTTCCGTCTGCTTTACTCTGGAAGGAGTCGAACGGGACGATGAGCCCTTCTCCGGTGGGGATTATACCGGTCTGGTGGTCAACAGTTTGTAAAAAAGAGCCTGACAGGGTGCTCGATAGATTCAATCCCTATCGCACCCGTTCCTGTTCTATCCGTGATATTTCCGGATGCTCGATCAAGTAGTCTGCCAGCTCCTTCTCATCCAGGTTCAGATAATCGTACCAGCTGCCTCGGTCAAGGGACCCTCCCGGAACTGCGAACTTGGTATAGTGCTTGTACGTCGCCAGATCCATTCCTGCCGAAAGGGTATGGGGGAATATGCTGCGGAAGCGGCCCAGGATCGCCAGTCCGTGGAGGTCCATATCGCCCCAGTAATACAGGTTTTTACGCATCAGCCAGGGAACTTCCTTTAGCCGCTGACAGGCGTTCCCCTGTCCCCATATAAGCAAGGTTGTCTCCTGAGATTCTCTTTTCAGTATCGATGTAATAAGCGGCGGAAGGGGGCGGATAAAACATGCCTTGTTTTCGATTACAAGGATCCGTTCAGCCGGGAGTTCCATAGTGGAAAATTCTTCCACGGGGAAGATCCCCATGTCGGCATTGTAAAAAGAGTACGCCGCTTCATAAAAGCGTGTCCAGACAAAAAAATCACTGGAGTAAATCGGACTATCCAGATCAAGGGATTCTCTTCCCATCTCTTCCAGTATTTTCTGTATGGGGGTTCTGTTCCGCTCAATAAACTTGGTGTCAAGGCTGATGGGAAGGGTTCGACGGTTGAGCCCTCTCAGATCGGTGTTGGTATGAAGCTCCGATAGTTGATGCGCCGTGCGGAGAATATCCGGCCATCTGTCGAGGTAACGTAGAATCATTGGAATGTTTCGGCACAGCCATGGGTCTGGTACGGCGATAGTCTTTCGGGTAAGATCGATCGCCTCAAAAAGAGCGGCTACCTCAGCTTTTTTCCCGATAAACCGGAAAAGGTCCTCCGGTGTTTCGAAGAGAATCGCCTTGGGGATGGTCTGAGTTCCGAATTTCCTTGTCCGGACGGTTTTGAACTCAATGACGTACCCGAATCCCTTTTGTTCTTTGGCCTGCGTTTCCAGCTTCCGGATCTGCCTTACCGCCTCGTTATATTGACTGAAATCAATTTTGAGATTGACCCTCGGCCGGTAAGGGAAGACAGATTCCCCGGTGACAACCAGTTTCAGGAATTCAGGGTAGCGGGTTAACAATCTGCTTCGCAGTTCTTCGGGGCTTATCATTGATTCATGGCCTGCATTTCCCGGTAGTTCTCTATGCTCAGATGATGCGGCACAGCATACTCTTTCTGCTTCTCGATAAAACAGACTGATCCGATATGCTTTTCGACTATGTTGATCCTGTCAAGGGGAGTAATGATCATCAGCTGTAGACCCATGGTTTTGAACAGATCCATGGCGAATTCTGAATTCTCCGGATCGACCTTGGAAAATATTTCATCCACAATAATAAAGCGGAAGGAGCGACCTGTCTGCTCGTGCTGTTCACGGTTAAGTCCGTATTGATAGGCTACGGCGGAAGCGAGGATCGTATAGGCAAGTTTGGCCTTTTCTCCACCGGAAAGGCTCATGGAATCCTCGTAGTACTGTTTCTGCTCATCGTTGTCCCGGTACAATTCTATTGCGCCGAACTCAAGCCAGTTGCGTACATCCAGAACTTTCTTTCGCCAGGTATCGTCCTCGGAGAGTTTCGAAATAAGTTCCTGTATCCGTATAAAGGAGGCTTCCAGCTCAACTTCACTGTTTTCTCCGCCACTTCCGGTTTGCCTGGCGTTTCCCATGGAGCTTCTCAAAAGGGCACGAAACTCCTGAACGGACACATCCCGGGCGGCCCTGGTATCAAGGCGTATGTAGGTTTCCGGCAGTCTGGAATATCTGACCGAAATCAGAGAGCGATTGAGGTTTCCGATATCTTCCTTGATCTTTTTCTCGGTAAGATCAAGGGTATTGCTGAAGGAAATGATGTTTTCGAACATTCGCTCATTCATGAACTTGCGAAAGTCTTTTTTGTATTTTGGCAGGTCGTCCTTTTGTATTCTGTCGTGGACCGAAATAAAATCATCAAGAAAATCCGGGTTGGCGGAGAGATGATGCGTATCCGAGGACCACCCGGGAAAACTCCTTGCCAGTTCAGCTCCGGGGAATAGAAACCGGTTCATGGCATTAATCAGGTCCCGGCTGACCTTGTCGATCTTCTTTACGGTGTTCTCGATGTTGGAGCGGTTCTCCTCCATTACAGCTATCTGCTGTGATTTAATCCTTTCAATAGGGTCGAAGCCTTCCGTTTTCTTACGGGTGAGCAGTTTTTCTATAAACGGGGAAACACTGTCGAGTTCTGACCGCTGAGTTTCATCGAGTTCTTCCAGCAGCGCCAGGCTGGTTTTTATCTGTTCCTTCAGACTGCTGATTTTCTGCTTGCATAGGGCTATATCTTCAAGAAGATTGTCGCGTTTTTCTTCCATTTTTCTGCGGGCTTCTTCCAGTTCCCCTTTCTTTGCTTCCAAAGCCCTCAGCGCGTCCGCGCTCTGCAGCAGGGACGTTTTCTGGGCCTCCAGATCGCCGATTCTTTCGGCAAGCTCCGCCCAGTCAATTTCACTGTACTGTTCCAAGGCGACAATTGTTCTTCCGGATTCTATTCTGTCCCTCAGTCCTGCAATTGTCTGCTGGGATTTGTTGACGGATTTCTTCAGTTCTTCCAGAATCGCACCTGTATTCCGGTGTTGTTCCTGCAGGAAGGCGATCTTCCGGCTGTTGTCCCAACCGAGAACATAGCGGTCTCTGTCCCATCGTCCCGGACGATCGTCTTTTTCATGTTTTCGCCTGCCCTTAACCAACCCCCGGGAAGTAACAGCATAGGTTGTGTGGGAAAACTCTTTAAGATCATCGGTGCACAGGTAGTCAAAGCGGTCAAGGAGCGTGGATGCCAGCCAGGAAGAGAATGGGGTGTCCGGGCGTACTTCCAGTTTTGCAGGCAGGGTTGCAGGTTCCGGGGTAAAAAGTTCTTCTCTGGTACCGCTTTGGAATTTACTCCGGCTATCGGGTATCCGGTAGTAGATCAGTCTGCCTTTAAGATCGGTTGAATTGATGTAGGTAGTCGCCTGCTGATACAGGCCTTCGGGCACCAGGACACTAAGGGCGAAGCTGTGCAGCAGTTTCTCCGCTGCTTGTTCCCAGCGCCTTTCATCCTCCCGTATTTGTATAAGCTCTCCTGCAAAGGGGAGTTCTGCAGGGGCTGCTTCAAGAGCGTCACACAGTTGCCTTCGCAGATGGAGGACTTTTGAAGGGATGTTCGATCGTCGATCCCGGAGGGATTTAATCTCTTTTTCCAGTTCTGAGGAGATGCTTTCCTGGTCTTCCTGCTTCCGTTCGATGTTACGAAGGTCTCTTTCCGCCTCTTTAACCTGATTTTCCTTCTTTTTGATCAGCGTTTGTACCGTGCTTCTGTTTGTGTTGAAGACATCTGCGGATACCGGGGCGGGCAGGCCCAGGGACTCAGAGCATCTTATATATTGGGAATGACGTTTTTTGAGCTCCTGTATCCGTTCCCGTGCTCCCGAAAGGTTGTTTTCGATTTCCCTGAGTCTGCCGGAAGTCGAATCCCGGGCGATAGCAGTGTTTACTGATTCCAGTTCACGCGCTGTTTTTTCCTTTTCCTGTTCAATCCGTCCTTTTTCCGACAGATGCCTTTCCAGCAGAGACGATTGCTCAGCGTGAAATTCTTCGGCTTTTTCCTGAATACGTGCGGCAAAGAAGAAAGGTATCCCCTGGCTGATGCTATGCAGCTGTTCCCGCTCCTTCTGAATGGTGCGGTATTTTTCACCGTTTTCCTTTATTTCGGTCAGGAATTCCAGCTGCTTTTCCGCCATCTCAATCTTGTTGTGGGTTTGCAGCAGGTCCTGATAATTACCTTTGAGTTTATGAAAATCCTCCTCCATTCCCGGCTCTTCTATCATGTGGGTACGGATAAAAACATTCAGGTTTTCGATCTGTTTTACACCGACTATCTGGGAAAAGAGGTTCAGTGCTTTCTCGGAGCGGAGTCCAAGAGCCCGGATAAGGTACTGCTGATATTTTGCGAAACTGTCGTGCCAGGCGATTCCCGGGATACTGCCCAGACGTTTACGGTATTCTCTTTTTGCGTCCAGGGGCTGTAAATGCTCCTGAATATGCAAGGGGGCGTCGGCGGTAATATATTCCCGTTGTAGTCCCGAAGCGGAAAACCAGCGGATCTGGGCAAGGCAAAAAGAAGCATTGTTTAGATTGTTGCTGAATCCCGCTACCAGAATGGAGTAGCAGCTTTTATCCCGCAGATTTGAGACGGCGGAACGGCCGGCATCATCGTTGCGAATACTTCCGTAGGCTCCAAGTACATAGGTCTCTTCGGTACGGTCCCGTTTACGTTCGCTTCCGGAGGACTGGTTGTAATGGCGTCTGACCGGGGGAACCAGGAGTGTAACAAGGGCATCCGCCAGGGTCGTCTTTCCCGAACCGTTCGCCCCCGTAATCAGGATGGATTCGCAGTCTGGTTTGATCCGCCATATTCTTTCGTGAAATCCGCCCCAGTTATAGATCTCGAGATACGCCAGCCGGAACCCGCTGTCGATAATCTGTTCAGGAAACAGCATCTCCATATTTACTTTTCTCCATCGGTGAGTTTTGCCTTGAACTCATCTATGAACTCCGGAGTCACTCTGGCTTTCATTATGGGAAGGATCTCGAAGCGGGGATCATCGCTTTTCAGCTCAGCAGATACCGTACGGATATATTTAAGGCGTTCCAGTGCAGAAATGTGCTTGTCCAGATCACGAATAAGACGCACTTCGTCGCCGGAATCGGGAAAGTATACGCGAAGTTTGTCCCGTATCTGTGAGAGGCTGATAAACACTTTAAGGCTGTCGCTTTTATCCGGATCGAAACGTTCCAGTTCCTCCCTCAACAGAATCGCAAGCAGGGAGACTTCGAAGGAAAGAGGCCGGCGCGGAGTAAGTCGCGGAAGGTCCCCGTCCTCCTGCCCGTCCTTCTGGGTAATAAAGGCAAACCCTTCGGCCTCGGAGAGAACCAGTTCAAGGCCGATACGGGAGAGGTAGTCGGCGGCTTTTCGCTGCAATATCAGTAGTTCTCCCCAATGCGGGTCGTCGTAATAGAGAGGACCCTTAAGTAGTTTAAGGACCAGGGGCGCGAAATCGGCGTATTCAGCCATGATCTGTTCCTTCGTTTGAGAAAAGGACCCGGGGTATATGTATATTCCGGGTTATTCCGTCAAAGCTGTAGATGAACGAAAACCCGGTCTCCAGGATCCTGTTGTGCGGACTGCGGCTTGCAATATCCAGATACGCGATAATTTCAGCAAGCCCCTTTTCGGGAGGATACGTTGAAAGCAGATAATCCAGAGAAACTGATGTTCTGCGGTCAAGCTCTCTGGCGATGTTGTTTTCCAGCAGGCCGTAATCAATGTAAAAAAGATTTGCCAGAGGTGAAAGGTCCGGAGAATCTAGCTCGGGTTCTTCAGGAGGACTGAAATCGGTTTCTTCCTGAAGAACGGAAAGAGGACGCTCCATGGGCAGGTAAATCTCCGGATCAGTCTCGATGAGCATAAATGAGTCTTCATCCGGCAGGTCGCCGTTCAGATTAAGCACTATTGTCTTGATTTCGTTTATCTTATCAAGAAGAACCCGGGAACGTTCAGCCTCAGGTCCGACTATTATGCGGTTTAGCCGCTCCGTCAAGCGACGGTTGGAGTCTATAATGCGCTTACCTGCATTCAGCAGGAGTGATTTAAGGCGCAGCAGAAAGGTATCGCCGGTCTCCATTCCCCGCTGGGTTACGTAAGCGAAGATCTTTTCTACCAGTGTGTTTATCTCGTCCCTGCCGTAATCGGTTACAAGGAAATTCCAGAACGCATCGAAACTTTTTCCCTGAGGAGTATTGTGCAGTTCGTCTGCAGCATTAAGTGCGGCCTTCAGGATTTGTCCCCTGGAGGAGCTGTATTCCACCTCCTCTTTATAAATACGGTTCAGTATTCCCCGGAAGTTTTCTTCAACGCTGGAGAAATCGGCGATCAGATCACGGGCGCTTCTGGAAAGCTCAAAGAGTTGTTCACCCATTTGCCGTTTATCCAGAGAATCAACCTCGCCATGTTCTTGAATCAAGTCTATTTCTGCCTGGAGTTCTGCTTGTTCTTTCTTCAATTCGGCGATCTTCTCCTCGGGATCGGCTATTGACTCCCGGGAAAGACGGCGCAGACGATGAAGAATGTCGGTGAAGCGTGATTCAGTAGCTACATAGCTGACTCGACTCATATCTTCGATCAGGCGTATCGCCCGTTCCGTATAAGGAGTCAGTTCCAGGACCGGTTCTCCCGACTGATCCAGGTAACGGCGCAGGAAGCGGTTATCGTGACGACACCATTCCTGAATCAGTTTTTCCGCCTTTTCCATGGAATCTATCTTCTCTGAATCAGGTTCGGCTATATCATCGAGAAAGAGGCCTGTCTCCAGCACAGCATCTTGATAGCTGACGATAAGCCTTTCCTTTTTCTTGAACAGCTCATACAGGACTGCGATAACCAGTGCCGGATTTTGCCTCCGGAATAGGCGTAATAATGGTTGGTCATCGAACAACCGGTGGAGACCGAAGTAGTCCAATGGGGTCTGATCTTCTTCGGAGCTTCTGATTGAATACATTACACTGCCTTTATAACACAGCATGGATAACTGAGGTAAGTGTCATTATGGCGAAGGGGACCTCTTCCTGATTTTGATTGCCTTCAACGCAATTGATACTTATTATTAAAAACAGGAACGGCATCACCCGACGGGTTTCAAAGACCGGGGTGATGCTGAAAATTTTTTCAGGAGGGAGCAGTGTAATGGTTAAAGACAAAGCATGGTCGCCCTATGCAGCCGGTATTGTAATCGGCTTGTTGCAGATTCCCGCGTTTCTGATCATCGGTTCAGCCCTTGGGGCTTCGTCTTCCTATGTATCCGTTTCAGCCTATATTGCGGGGCTGATAGATCCGGCGATCAAGGAGATCGGCTACTTCGAAAAATATATGACCTCCTTGAGCTATCTCTGGCAGGCAAGTATGGTTGTTTCCATCGGTATTGGCGCATTTATCTCTTCCCGTTTATCAGCAAGCCGGAGGCCGTCCTATTCACCGATATGGAAGACAGCGACAGGCGCGACACTGGTTCAGCGTCTGGGTATGGCCTTCATCGGTGGTTTTATCCTTCTTTTTGGTGCCCGTTGGGCGGGAGGCTGTACCCTGGGTCATGGTATTTCAGGAGTGGGTCAGTTGGCAGTATCTTCCATGGTTGTAGTGGTGAGTATGTTTCTGGGCGGTATGGCTGCAGCAAACATCATGCGGCGTTTGTAGGAGGGATGTATGGCATTTACATTTGTTGTTACGGGTATAGTAATGGGGCTGATTTTCGGCTTTGCCATAGAAAAAAGCCGTGTTTTTGAGCCAGGAATGATGGTCGGACTCTTTCAGTTCAGGAACCTCACCGTGCTCAAGGTTTTTCTCTCCGCCATAGCGACGTCAATGGTGGTGATTTCCGTTCTTAATATTCTGGGACTTGTTGATCCGGGTCCGAAGGCTGCTGTTTATCCCGCCACTATCGCCGGCGGACTGATTTTCGGTGCAGGTGTCGCCCTTGCAGGGGGCTGTCCCACAACCCTTCCGGCACAGATCGGAGCGGGATACAAGGATGCCTGGGCTGTTCTGGCGGGGGGTGTGTTCGGAGTTGTGATATACGGATACTTTGAGCCCCTGCTTTCGGGGCTGAATCAGGGACCTGGGAAAATCACGATTCCCCAAAGCCTGGGGCTGCCTTTCTGGGCCCTGGGGTTTCCGGTGGCGATTATCATCGCAATTTTTCTTGGCGTTCTTGAACGCCGCCGTCCGTGGAAGTCAGAAATGGGTAAAGATTACAATGGAGACTTTTAGTTAAATCTCCCTGGTGTTTTACTGTCCGCCGGAGGGAATGAAAAATTCTTCTCTCTGGCGGATACCTTTTGGATTCAGGGGTTTATTCCGGAACTGCCGCGATGGCGTCTATTTCAACCAGCCAGTCAGGATGCCCCAAACCAGGGACAAACTGAACGGTAACTGCGGGAAACCTCTGGTTATCACCCCATTGTTTCTGAAAGGCCCGAAAACCGTCCAGGGGATCCTGTCCCTGCAGAATATGAATGATAAACTTGATGACATTCTCGAGTTTTGCATCTGCGGCAGCCAATACCTTGCGAATGTTGATCAGTACTTGTTCTGTCTGCAGCTCCAGATCGTTTTTACCGACAAGATCGCCCTTTTCGTCTATCGCATTCTGCCCGCCAATGTAGATTGTTCTGTGGTTTCCCGATACGGATATGGTATGAGAATATCCCCTGGGTTCTGCCATGTTGTCCGGATTTAAATACAGTATTTTCATATGGTCTGCCTTTTTACATATTATCCGCTAAAAATCGTGCGGTATTTACGTTTCTTACCGTCATTGATTGATACAGCGGATGGCCGATGATTTTCGTCAACTGACTTTTGTTTAAAAACTCCCTTTTAACGTTCCAGATTATTGCCCCTTCGACATATTTGAGATCAATAAATTCCTTCTTAACCGGCAGGCTGTCGGCTGTTTCTTCAAAATCTATTTCCGGAAAAAGAAAGGCGACATCTGTTTTCTGTTCCGAGTCATTCTTCCAGTTCAGCGGAATGGCATCAGCGATCCTTCGAATTTCCTGGTGTGTTTTAATAAGCAGGGGAATCTGGAATCCATATTCATTGCTCAGGCTGTCCATGATTTTCTCGTGAAGCCTGTCCCGAATCTGATCGGATTCAAAGAATACATTTCCTGATTTGATGTACGTCGAGACATTGCTACAGTCCAGAGACGCAAAGATATCTTTAAGTCTCTTCATTTCAACCTTGTTTTTGCCCCCGACGTTGATTCCTCTCAGCAGCGCAGTGTATTTCACGTTTTTCCGATCTCCTTTTATTGAATTAAGTTTCCCGGCGACCCAGGTGATGTGGAAACAATTCCCTGGCATGTACATTGATTACATAGGATTTTCCTCCGGATTTATAATCCTTCTGTGTATTTCTTGAAATTATCCAATATTGCCTGCCAACCATTTTTCTGCATTTCCAACGGAGTCGATTTGTCTGCATCGAAGGTTTCTTCAATTTTCGTAGCATCATCAACAGATGAAAATCGGACGGTAGTTTTTCTGCCGTCATCAAGGGAGAACTCGATGGTCTTATTGACATCAACGAGAAGGTACTCCCCGGAAAAATCGAATCCCCCGCTCCCGTCCTTTGCTTCCATACGATAAGAAAATCTGCCGCCCGGTTTCAGATTGTTTTCTGCATGCGGACATATCCAGTCGTGAGAAGCGAAATTCCAGTGGATAATATGTTCCGGAGATGTCCAGCTGTTCCAGACCGAGGGCGTATCTTTTTCTACTTGTGTTTCGACGGTAATTTTTTCGCTCATTGCTGCCTCCTCGAACAGGCATTTCCAGACTATACTATAACTAACAAAAATAGTCATAAATATACGAGGAAATCAAGGGAGTTATCCGGATTTTTCGATCCTTTTTACGGTTCCGGATAGCTGTGTTCATTGAGACGAATCTGTGTTGACAGCTGCGGATTTCGTCCGTTAGATTACTCATACACAGGCAAAGAAGTATGATTGGTTTTATCAGTACAAGGGTAATCCGCTGGACAGCTCGGATTCTGTCTGCCCTTATAATTCTTATAGGCCTTCCTTTTTATTTCGGATACGGGAGTCCTCTGCCTTTTGCTGATCCCGCTTATTCCACACTGGATAATCTCTGGCTGATTATATTCCCGCTGATGTTTATCGGCCTGGGGCTCGGCTGGAGGTATGAGAAATTGGGCGCTGTGCTGGTGCTTATGCCCCTCAGTATCGGTTTTGCTGCAGGTATGATAACCGAAGGCGAGATTCCTGTGTTTATGGGTGTTCCCTTTCTTGCCGGTCTGCTCTATGGTATATCAGAATTCACGCGACCCCACGCTAAAGGATGAGTTCATGTCAATTGAGTCAGTCAGGGAATATTTCAGCACCTTGAATATGGAAGACAGGATCCTCGAGTTTGATGTCTCAAGCGCCACCGTCGAGCTTGCGGCCAGGGCTTTGAGCTGCGAGCCGAAACGAATTGCCAAAACGATGTCCTTTCTGCTGGATGACAGATGTGTATTAATCGTGACGGCCGGGGATGCAAGGATCGATAACGCGAAATACAAAAAGCTCTTCGGTAAAAAGGCAAAGATGCTAAGCCCGGAGCAGGTGGAAGCATTAACCGGGCACCGGGTGGGCGGGGTGTGCCCCTTCGCCGTGCCCGAGGGTACGCCGGTGTATCTCGATTTCTCCCTGAAGAGGTTTACCACGGTCTTTCCCGCCTGCGGGAGCAGCAACAGCGCTATAGAGCTCAGCCCGGAGGAGCTGGAGAGATATTCCCGGGCTGAATCCTGGATCGATGTCTGCAAGGACTGGATCTGAGAAGGAGGATAGCATGTCGGCAGATTTTGGAATCACTGATAACAGTCGCCTGGAGAGACAGCTTGATTTTCTTGTCGAGATAGACAAAGTCAAGAACATCCTGCGAAAGTCCCGGCTTTTTGATGCTTCCCGTTTCGAAAATGACGCGGAGCACTCATGGACAATCAGCCTGATGGCGATCCTTCTGAAGGAGTACGCGGACTTTGAGGTAAATATCGAGAAGGTCCTGGTTATGCTCCTTATCCATGATATCGTCGAGATCGATGCGGGGGATACCTTTCTGTACGCGGAAGCACGGGAATCCGCCCATATCGAGGAGGAGAAGGCGGCGCGGAGGATTTTCGGCATGCTGGATGCCGACCAGCGGGATTATTTTATCGGGGTCTGGCATGAATTCGAGGCCCGTCAGTCGAATGAAGCCCGTTTTGCCGCCGTATTCGATCGTCTTGAACCCCTGCTTCAAAACTTTCTCAATGAAGGCTTTACCTGGAAAAAAAACAACATTTCCTGTGCCATGGTGATCGAGAAGAACAGACAGATCGCGGAGGGGTCCCCCCGAATCTGGGATTTTGTGCAGAAGCTGCTGAAGATCGCTGTTCAGAGGGGCTATTTTCCGGAACCGGAAGCTTGAGCTTCAGGCAATGTCTCTTTCAGCTGTTTTTTATGGCGTCCTGATTGATCCCCGCAAAGGATTCGGCAATGAAGGCGGAGGTCTGGCCCAGGAGCCTGCTCTGGTCCGCGGCGGACAGGCTTTCCGGACATACGGCTATTCTGAAAATTCGTGAGGTCTGCTTGAGCGGACCATTCTGAAACGTAAGGGGCTTGTCGACTTCCCCGTCGGAAGAAAGAGAACAGCTGTTTCTGGACAGCGAGGGGGGTACGTCTCCGCGGAAGCCTATGCTGGTATACTCGATTATGCGACCGTCATCGGTCAGCGGACCGACAGAAACCAGGGAGCCTGAATATGTCAGCATAAGGGCGCCCCTGTTGTCGGTGCTGCTGAAGGAACCGACATCGTCCATTCCCTTTTCGATTATCAGATTGTCGAAGGCGTCCTTCTTTTCGAGCCAGCAGGCCCCCAGCCGGGCAATCGTATCTTCGTCCGTTTCGAGTCCGAAGGCTTCCGCCGCTTCGTACAGATGCTTCATGATGCTGTCAGGTAAAACGTTTCGTGATCTTTCCATCCCTTTTCTCCGCCGGCGCCAAGTGTGATGCTGTAATATATAACCCGTAACAGGGGAGTTAACAAGAAAACACCATTTTTTGGACCTGCGGACGCGAGAATCGGATAAAAAGACGATCTATACCTGCTCCAGGAGTTCCTGTGCTTTTTTATTTCCCGGATTAATGTCCAGTATGCGGCGGCAATCGCTGCTGCAGCTGACAATGTCACCGATTTTATGAAAAAGCTTGGCCCGTTCAAGCAGGGCGTCCTGGGAAAAGGGATCATGGATCAGGGCCTGGTCGAAGTTGTCAAAGGCTGCCCTGTATTCCTGCTGCACCGCCTTTACGAGTCCCAGATACAGGTATCCCTTGCTGTTTTCAGGATCCTCACCGATGGACTGTGAGAAGTCCCTCTCAGCAGCTGCAAGATCATCCTTGGTAAAATAGGCCATTCCCCGATGAACATAGACGATGGATCGGAGGTCCCGGCGAAGTTCATTCTCCAAAATTACACTGTAAATCTCCACTGCCCGTTCCAGGTCCCCTTCGTTATGGGCGAGCAGGGCTTCGAGGAGTCTTTCGTCGTTATTGCGGGGGACCGGTCCTTCCTGTCGATCGCTTTTTTCCTCCTCTTCCATGCTGAAGGGCGAATCCTCGAGGACATTCAGTTTGTTCCAGAAGGCATGCCTGCGTTGCCGCAGCTGATCATGCAGGGTTTCCTGATAATCTCTGATTTCCTGAAACATAATATCCGACAGGGTGAGGTTTGCGTTCAATGCCGCAAGACGTCTTTTCAGGGGCTCGTCCAGAGGCGAGAACTCCGATTTGTAAATGAGCCGGTGCTCAACCTCTGCCCAGGCGTCCTGCAGCAGGGTCCGCACCTGGATTTCTATAACTGTATCGGGACTCAGTTTTTCTTTATCCCTGATTGTATCAGGACAACGGATCAGAAAATGAAGCGACTCGTAGCCGAATTCCTTGAACCCTAAATCAGCACCCTTCTGTTCTTTCTCTGTTACGGAAAACTTGGTTTCGATCAGTCGGGCTGCCGTATCTATATCAGACAGGAAGGGGCACACAATTCGCATTCCCATCAGATCAGTGGGAATGATATGGCGTGTCCCCGCCGGCAGGGATGAAAGTCTGCGGCACAGCTTATCATAGAGATTTTTCAGGGATTTAACCCGGTACTTGATGGTTACTTTCAGATCCTGTTCCGCAAAGAGGTTTTCCAGTTCCTTATGCATCCGGACCAGAGCCCTTTCATACCGCCTGATTCTCGGCATGTACAGCTTTTCAATGCGGGAAAACGGCGGCAGAGGAAGGGGTACCACAAACATCTGTCCATTCTACAGGGAGCTTCCGGCCCGGTGCAAGTGTCCGGGATCTGTGAATACTAATCTTCCAGAGGGAAGTAGATCTCCGTCCGGAGCTCCTTTTCCGGGGTCGTTGCCGGATCGTTCAGGTAATACTCGTAGCTGACTGATGCGGTTTTCAGCTTGTGTTTCTGTATATAGTCCATCAGCTCTCCGTAGGGTTTCTCTATTTCGGAGTAGGGTCCAGTGTACAGGGTATACAGGACCCTGCCTCCCGGCAGGGTCCCAGCCTGAATTCTGTCGTCTCCTTCGACGGCCTTCTGGACCGGAAACCCGATCTCCACATCCAGGGCCTCCATGTCCATATTGTGGTAAAGAGCAAAGGGAGCGCCGGCAAAGGGAATTCCCTTCTGCTGCATGAAGGCGGCGATCTCTCCGTAATGCTGACCCATGATCGCAGACAGTTTGCTCACGGGGGTGGTAAAGCGCATTGCCAGGGTGCGCTGTTCTTTGACTTCTCTGATTTCCATGATTTTCTCCTGTTATTGTATGATGAGTTTATAATGGCACGGGGTATGCGACAGCTGTCTGTCGTAATTAAAAACAGGATCAGTAAATTTTTTCTATTTTTCCCGCAGTTTCCGCAATAATCTTCCGCAGCCGATGGGGCTTCAGAACCTCCACATATTCACCAAAGGAGAGTATGTAACCGTAGAGCCATCCGTCTTCGGGCATCCTTGTTCGGACAAGCAGACTTCCGTCATCCAGAATACGGCACAGCCTTGGTTCGTAGTACTCCTCCACCATGGCCCGCATGATCGGGGCGAATTTCAGCTCAATTTCAAGGGCTTCGGTAGAGACTTTCCGGTAATTATCTTCCAGGAACTGCTCAAAGGAGAGCTCTCTGCGGTGTATGATCGATGCCAGTATTTCCGGGTCCTGGATGCGGGATATTCTGAACAGGCGGTAGTCTTCCCTGTTTCTGCAGTAGGCGTACAGGTACCAGGATCTCCAGCGAAAAGCGATTGTGAGGGGTTCCACGATTCGGGTGGTGGATTCCAGTTTGTTATTGGTATAGCGAAACCGCAGCAGACGTTCATGTTCCACAGCTTCCCGTACAATCTTGAAGGCTTCCCGGTGTCTCTGATCGCCGCCAAGCATACTGAAGTCCAGGGACAGCTTCTCGTTCCTGCCGAAGAAGATATCGGTTGATGTCCTGGGCAGAAGGGTCTGCACTTTCTGCAGGGTGCTGTCCAGGTGTTCGTCATCCAGGGAACCGGCAACCCCTTTCAAAGCTGTTACAATGTAGTAGAAATCGTCGACGCTCATCAGCTGGCGTTCCATCTTGTAGGATTCCACTATTCCATAGCCTCCCTGGGGGCCCTGCAGGGTAAAGATGGGAATTCCCGCGAGTTCGATGCACTCCATGTCCCGCTGTATGGTCCGCCTGGAAACACCGAAACGTTCAGCCAGGGAGGAGGCACTGACCATCTCCCGGTTCAGCAGAAAAATGATCTCCGACAGCAGGCGGTCCAGCTTCATGGGTCGATGGTAACACCATTCGCGTCATGGGTATACTGTTTCCGTGTCGTGTGCGCATGGTATTCTTCCGGGTCCTGATTCGTTGTGAATCCACGGTCAGGAAGAGTAAATCCGGTTCCTGCCTGCCCTTTTTGCCCGGTACAGCTTGGTGTCCGCCTCGTTGATAATCTTTTCCAGATCGCACCCCTGCTGCATGCAGACCCTTGAATCTGCAATACCGCAGCTGAAGGTAAAGCTGATTGCTGCTTCCCCGTAGGGAATCGACATTTCTCTGACGGCGGCAAGTATTCTGTCCATCATTTTATGGGCTTTTTCCTGTGCCATTCCGGTGAACACAATAAGAAACTCTTCGCCCCCGAAACGGCCCAGGGTATCGTATCCGCGAATGCTCCGGGAGAGTATTTGTGCAAATTCCTTCAGGACCAGGTCTCCGGCGACATGGCCGTAGTTGTCATTTATGGACTTGAAATGGTCGATATCCAGAATTGCCAGGGAGAATATTTCTTCCCCGCGTTCAACCTTTTCAATCAAGGCTCCCAGAATCTCGAAGAGATGCCTGCGGTTGTACAGGCCGGTGAGGGTGTCTCTGATGGAGACTTCATGAAGCTGCTTCTCCAGCTGTTTACGCTCACTTATGTCTCTGGCGATTCCGGCTATCCGCTGAGTATCTCCGCTGGAGCTGTGCACTGGAAATGTGGAGGCCCAAATCCAGCGTTCGCTGCCGTCTGGTAAAATGATTCTGTACTCATATTCGGATTTGTCCTCCGTATACCAGCGCAGAACCTCGTTTTTGTCCTCCGGATGGATGACTTCCTGATAAGAATCTGGATTGTCGTACAGACTCTGACAGCTTCGCCCGAAGATTTTTTCATACGCGGGGCTTACATAGAGCATTCTGTGTTCCGTACGCAGAAAGAATATCTGGTCAATATTCTCCGCCAGTTGTCTGAAGCGTTCTTCGCTTTCCCGAAGCTTCTCCTTGACTTCTCTCTCGAAGGAAACATCTCTCTGTACACCGAAGTGTCCTGTGATCCTGCCTTCTTCATCGTAGAGACAGATATAGTCTCCCTCGATGGTCATCGGTGTTCCGTCGAATTTCTTTTCCGTAGTGTCCACATGGAGCGTTCCGTTATCGAAGAACTCTCTCCAGACTTTTTTGCCGTACTCCATATCGTGCTGATAAAAATCGGCGGGGGTCAGTCCGATAAAATTCTCTTCCTCCGCTCCGTACTGATCCAGCATTGCCCGGTTGATTCGCGTTATCTTCTGATGGGAAAAGGCATAGTCCAGAGCCGCATCCTTGTCTGTCGACTCATTCCACTCCAGGGGCCGGTCCAGCATCATGAAGAAGAATCCGTCAAGGGACTGGCGGAAAAACAGATTTAAAAGCTCATTGCTCTGTCGCAGTTTGTCTTCGATTGATTTCCTGAGGGTGATGTCCTCTTTTATGGCCACATAATTGGAAATTTCTCCGGACTCCTTTAAAATAGGAGCAATAAGTGCGGACTCCCAGTAGAGTTCTCCGTTTTTTTTCCTGTTATGGAAGACTCCCCTCCAGCTTTTCCCCGAACTGATGGCATTCCAGAGATCTGTATAAAAGGCGCAATCCTGTTCGCCCGATTTCAGTATGCCGGGGTTCTCACCTATGGCTTCATCCGGTTTATAGCCGGTCAATTCGGTGAATTTTTCGTTGACGTAGGAGATTGTTCCCGATGTATCCGTTATGACTACCGAGACAGGGTTGTGTTCAACTGCCTTGGAAAGCAGCAGAAGGCTGTGTTCGGCCCGCTTTCGCTCTGTTACATCCCTGGCTGT
The DNA here is from genome assembly GCF_002087085.1 of Marispirochaeta aestuarii. Taxonomy (NCBI): domain Bacteria; kingdom Pseudomonadati; phylum Spirochaetota; class Spirochaetia; order Spirochaetales; family Spirochaetaceae; genus Marispirochaeta; species Marispirochaeta aestuarii. The sequence continues at coordinate 69,053 of NZ_MWQY01000016.1, forward strand.
TGCGTAGATAAGCTTGTCTCGTCTGATGGCCCGCCATTCGAGGTCATGATAGCCGCCTTCGGTGTGTTGTATCCGGTTTTCAAAGGAAGCTATGGAGCCTGCGCTGTTCAGGTTCCTGCGAACAGCAGCAAGGGTCTGTTTTCTCTCGGAAGGATGTATAAATTCCAGGAAATTTATTCCTTCCATGGTTTCCGGTTCGTACCCCAGAATATCTTTCCAGGCCATATTTGTTTTGAGGATGATTCCGCTTGTATCTGCGATGCAGAGCAGGTCAGGGCTGAGGGAAAAAAACATCGTAAGGTCCGGTTGTTCGCCGGAAGCGCTGTGTCGGGTCATATGGTATCCAGTATTCTGCATCCTCAGGGCTTTTGCAAGCTACGGCCGACAGCCGACTGTCTGGAGAGGAGGCTGTGGAGCGGATGATCCATGAATTGTGGTGTTGGCCGCAGGTGTTTACATATACCTTACCAGGTCATCGAGATTCTTCCGCTGTTTCTCCCGGGGAGTCCGTTCGGTATATCCCAGGGGAGTAAAAGCCACCGGCTCCCATTGCGGACCGAACCCGGCGAAATCTCTGGCCGCCTGGCTGTCGAAGGCCCCGATCCAGCAGGTACCGAGCCCCTGGGCTGCAGCGGCCAGTATCATGTGGTCCATTACGATGGCGGCGTCCACATAGGCGTAATTTTTTCCGTCACCCCGGACCCAGCATGCATCGTAATCCGCATAGACCCCGAGTACCAGAGGTGCCTTGCTGAAAAAGGAGCTGGAATAGATCTTCTTCAGCCTTTCTGCGTACTTTTCTGTCGGGATAACCAGAATCCTGAAGGCCTGCAGATTGCATGCCGTCGGCGCAAGGCGGCCTGCCTCGAGAATCCTGTCGAGTTTTTCCTGTTCTACTTCCCTGTCAATATATCCACGGACACTGAAGCGTTTCTCAATGACTTCGAAAAAATCCATCTCTTCCTCTCCTTTTATTCTGAGTGGCACCTCTACCAACTACTCTTTTTCCCATATCCTGCGATGTCAAGATTTCCCGCGGTCCTCAACTCTTGTTACCACAAGAGTTTGCGGGCGCTACAAAATCTTTCCTCCTTGACTATGGAAAAAATACCACGTTTTTAGAGGTGCCCTATATGCAAATAGTTCAAGACCGGATTGTCAAGAGGGTATATTCTGTTGTTGAGGTACCCTGTATGTAATCCGCATAAACAAGCCCTGTCGGCGTGGAAACCTGAGGGGACTGTACTTTTGGGGATTGATTTACGATATTTAACCCTTCAGAAGGAGTAATGAATGAAGAGCAGCCTGAAAATCGGTTTTGGATTTTACCGGCATATGCTGAATGACGACAACTACCGCTTTGCCCGGCAGGCGGGTGCTACCCACGCGGTTGTACACCTGACAGACTACACCGGACAGCTGAAAGGCGCACCCGTCACGGATGATCAGCCCATTGACGGCGAGAACGGCTGGGGGAGTACCTCCGGGGATCGGGAGATCTGGAGCGTCTCTTCCCTGACTGATTTGAAGAAACGCATGGCGGCTCACGGCATTGATCTCTATGCCCTGGAAAACTTTGATCCTGCCCACTGGTACGATGTACTCCTTGCCGGTCCCCGGAGGGATGAACAGATTGAATGGATCAGGGAGATCATTCGCAACATGGGCCAGGCCGGCATATCTGTAATGGGATATAACTTCAGCCTGGCCGGTGTTGCCGGCCGGGTTCACGGTCCCTTTGCCCGGGGCGGCGCGGAGTCGGTGGGGGTCTCCGGTGTGGATGATACCCCGATACCGAAAGGAATGGTCTGGAATATGGCCTACGAAAGCACCCGTACCGGAGAGATGCTCCCGGAGATTTCCCACGAGGAACTCTGGGAACGGCTGCGCTATTTTCTGGAGCGCGTTGTTCCCGTGGCCGAGGAGGCCGGCGTTACCATGGCCGCCCATCCGGATGATCCTCCCGCGGAGCGGGTACGCCGGCAGCCGCGGCTGATCTACCGGGATGCACTTTACCGGAAGCTCTTCGGTCTGGTGGAGAGTCCTGCAAGCAGGGCAGAACTGTGCCTGGGTACGGTTCAGGAGATGCAGGGAAGCGATGTGTACCGTTTAACCGAAGAGCTCGTCAGGGAGAGGAAAGTCGCCTATATTCATTTTCGTAATGTTGTGGGCAAGATTCCCGAATACCACGAGGTTTTTGTTGACGAAGGTGACATCGATATGCCCCGCATTATCCGTATCCTTGTGGAGAACGGCTACGACGGGGTTATTATCCCTGACCATACCCCGCAGATGAGCTGTGCCGCTCCCTGGCATGCCGGAATGGCCTATGCCCTGGGGTATATGAGGGGATTGTGCCAGGTTTACGGCTGATATTTTAACCGTGCATGTGTGCTTGCACTACATTCTCTGCTGCGCTATGATGATTCTGCCGACAGACCAGTCGCGTACAGAGAAAGTGATGTGAGTACGGAAAACAGTGAATGAGATAATCAGAAAAGTCGAAGAGACCGAAAAGACCGCCCAGAAACTCATAGAGACCGCCCGAGAGGAAGCTGGAAAGCTCCGGAAGCAGAGCGAACAGGAATCATCAGAGCGTCTTGCCGATGCCCGGGCCGAGGCTAAAAAGATCATCCAGACCGCCCTTTCCGAGGCCCGTTCAGAGGCGAAGGCTTACCGGGAAAAAACCCTGGACGAAGCACGCGGCAATGCAGAGACCCGTGAACAGAGGCTCCGTGAAGGCTCCGAGGTCCTTCTGGAAAAACTCGTATCCAGGGTTCTGCCTTTCAAGGGGACCACAGGTCGTCTATGAGCCGGGGCAGACTCGACCGTTACGCCTTTATCAACGCCAAGCTCAAAACCCGTTTGAGCCTGGTTCTGCCGGATGAGTTTTTTATCCGTTTGAGCCGTACTGCCACCCCCAACGAGGCGGTACAGCTTCTGAAGGAGACTCCCTTCGCCCCCCTCGAGCGTATCTATGCTGAAACCGGAGACCTCAAGCTCGTTGAACTGGAGCTGTTTTCCATGGAACTTCATTTTTACCGGGAGATCCAGAAAATGGTTGACGGTGAGCTGCTTGTCTTTGTCAATGCCCTGCTGCTTCGTCCCGAAATAGAGAATCTCAAGGAAGCCCTGCGGCTCTGGCTGGACCGTACTGTTCGCCGAAGGGACATCAGTTCTCCCCTGGGCTATATGTATCAGGGAACCATTTACCATGGAATGGATATCAACCAGATTGTCAACTCCGCTGACCTCGAGGCTCTTCAGGTTGCCCTGGAAGGCACTCCCTATGCGTCCCTGGTTTCTGCCAACGCCGAGGAAATCATCAGTTCCCGTTCCCTCTTTTCTCTGGAGACGGACCTCGACCGCTTCTATTATTCCCGCGTAAGGGAGGCCTCTGCCGGGTTGGGGGATGAGGACCGGGCTGTGGTGGCACGGATCCTGGGAATGGAAATTGATCTTGAAAATCTGGAGCGGATTGTCCGTTTCCGCAGCTTTTACGGCTTCGAAGCAGACCGGATCAGAGGCTGCCTGATTTCCGGGGGATACCGCATCGATCCTGAAGCGGCTTTGTCCTCCCTCGGCACCCAGGATTCCCGGGACCTGCCACCTGAAGCTCTGCAGGGATATCCGGAATTGTCCTCCTTCAGTTCCTCCGGGGATGCGTCGTCACGGCTGCTCCTGCTGGAAGAGTACCTGCGCCAGGTCCTTTTCAAGGAAGTAAGCAGGCTCCTGGGGGGAGACCCTTTTTCCGTGGGTATAATTCTTGCCTACTTCAGTATTCGAAGCCGTGAGGTCCGGCGCCTTTCTACAATTCTGAACGCGAAATACTACGGCCTTGGAGAAGAGACAATCGGGAGGTATCTCTGATGTTTACCTCAACCATGCGGCATCTTACCGCTGTAGTGCTGCGCAGGGATTCCGAGGCGGTTTCCAGAGAACTCCTGAAGGTCGGTCTTCTTGATTTTGTCCGGATAGAGGAGTTCCTCCCTGAAGGAGCTTCGTCGTTTGAGAGGGGCTCCGAGGCTGAAAAGGGCGGAGAAAAATCCGCCTCCCGACTCAGGGACGACCGGCTCAGGATCGAGAATCTGACCTCCTCAATGCCGGGTTTCTCCCTGAAAACAGCCCCCTTGAGCCTTGAGACGGTACCGGATCTCGATATTGATGAAATTGAAAACGGTCTTAACCATCTTGCCGCAGGCCTGCAGGAGATCAGGAACCGTCAGCGGGAACTGAACCAGGAGCTGATGAAGCTGGATGACCTCTGGCATCATTTCGAGCTGCCCGGGGAAGGGCCTGATCCCGGGGGTATAGAAAAGCTTGCCCGGCGGGAGGATTCCTTCATATCCGTCAGGACCGGCAGCATCGTACCGGGCTTTCGGGTGCAGGCCCGGGAGCGTATCCACCGCTTTCCCTCGGTTCTGATGGACCTGCCGGAAAGGGAGGGGCGTCTTCCCCTGATGGTCATCTCTCTGCGAAGGGACTCCCGGGAGATCCTTTCGATCCTCGAAGAGTACGGCTGGCGGGAGGAAAAGCTTCCGGAGGCCGGCGGGCAGAAGCATCACGTTGAAGCCCTCAAGGAGCTTGAGTCCCGGAAGGAGGCGCTCCGTAAGCAGCAGCAGGCTGCGGCTGAAGAGTATAAAGGTATGCTGGAGGATAAGCGTTCCCGTCTGCAGGAACAGTGGGTAAGCCTGGCGGTACACGAAAAGCTTATTCAGATCAGGTCGAACTTTTCCCATACAGAACGAACCGTCCTTTTTACCGGCTGGGTCCCGGCTGACAAAACCTCATCCCTGGAAGCGGTGATACGGAAAGCGTCGAACTCCCGCTGCTGGATCGAATGGCACGAGGCCGGTGAGGTCCGGACTTCCACGGGAGGAAAGGTCCCGGCACCTGTGGAGCTTCATAATCCCGGTTTCCTGAAACCCTTCGAGATGCTGGTGGAGAATTATGCCATCCCCGAGTACGGTTCGGTGGACCCCACTCCCTTTGTGGCCGTGGCTTTTCTGAGCATGTTCGGTCTGATGTTCGCCGATGCGGGGCAGGGCCTTGTCCTGATATTGATCGGACTCCTGGGGCCCCGTCTGATTCCGGGAATTGCCGGTAAGATGCGCCGGCTCTTTACCCTCATTGCCTATTGCGGTGCTGCGGCGGTTGTTTCGGGTACCCTTTTCGGTTCCTGGTTCGGCCGTCCCTGGCTGCCGCCTCTCTGGTTCAATTATCATGCCCTGGTCTCTGGTCATTCCAGCGGAAACCCTGCCGTACGGTCGGTCTACGATATTCTCTTCATTACCATTGTTTTCGGCATAGCGGTACTGGCCACGGGGCTCCTTTTGAACTGGATCAATCTGTTCAAAAAGCGGGACTGGTTCTCCCTGACCTTTGAAAAGGGAGGAATCCTCGGGGCCTGGATCTACGCATGGGGTATATACGCCGCCTTCTTCTTTGCCGGCAGCGGCTACAGGGAGCTTCCGTCGGATGCGGTACTGCTGGCAGGTTTTGGCATACCGGCGCTGCTTCTTTTCTTCAAGCACCCGATCCACCGGCTGCGCCACAGGACAAAGGGGGCCGGCCTGGGGTTTACCGCGATCATGACCTTTCTGATGGAGTGGATTGTGGAACTGCTGGAGATTTTTTCCGGTTACCTGGCCAACACCCTCTCCTTCATGCGGGTTGCGGGCCTCGGTATCGCCCACGTCAGCCTTATGACAGCCTTTGACCAGATTGCCTCAATGGCCTCCCCGTCGGGCTCATTCTCTTTCTGGTCCCTGCTGATCCTGCTGACGGGCAATATTCTGGTAATCACCCTGGAAGGCCTCTCTGCGGGTATTCAATCCCTGAGGCTGAACTATTACGAGTTTTTCTCTAAATATTTTACCGGTTCGGGAAGGGCCTATGCCCCGATCTCCCTCCGGAGCAGCATGTAAGCAAGGAGCATACAATGGATGTACGAAAGAAATTCAGACAACAGGTTTCAATGCGGCTGATGATAATGGTCATCGTTATGGCAATTATCAGTCTGGTATCCGTGACAGGGCTTTTTGCCGATACCGATCAGGCGGCATCAGCAGAAGCTGCAGCGGCGGTTGACCCGGGGGTCCAGCAGTTCGGACTCATAGCCGCGGCCCTGGCCTTCGGTCTCGGGGCCATAGGTGCGGGGATCGCTATAAGCCATGTCGGTGCGGCAGCCATGGGCGCCATTGGGGAGAAGCCTGAGATTGCAGGCCAGGCCCTGATCTTCATCGCCCTGGCCGAGGGACTCGTGGTCTTCGGGTTTATTACCGCCCTGATGATTCTGGGAAAGATTTAAGGGAAATCAGGGGGAATGAATTATTTCCTGATCGGTGATGAGGATGCGGTCCTCGGTTTTGCCATGGTCGGTGTTCCCGGAAGGGTAGCCGGGACAGCTGCAGAGGCAGAGTCGGCTTTTAACGAAGCTATCTCCTCCGGAGAGACCGGTATAATCATCATCACCGAGGATGCCGCGGATCTGATCCGCACCCGGATAGACCGGTATATCTTCAGCGAGCATTTCCCCCTGATTGTGGAGATCCCCGGCCGCAGGGGAAGGGACCCGGAACGTCCTGCTCTGCGGGAGATGGTGAACAAAGCCATCGGCATCAATCTTTCCTGAAAACAGGTCAAGGATGTCATCATGAGAGACAACAGTGCAGATACCGGACTCCCCATTCTGGATGGAATCCTCGGTGAGGCCGGAGCAGAGGCGGAACGTATCCGATCAGAAGCCGAACAGAAGGCCGAAGAACTGAAGCAGTCCACGGAAAACCAGTGCCGCAGGATACTCGAGGAGGCCCGACAGCGGGCGGAGACTCAGCGCCGCTCGGTGCTGAAAGCCGGAGAGACAGCCGTGGCGGCGGAACTTCGGCGCATCGAACTGAGAGCCCGGGAAAGGCTCAACGAAGAGCTCCTTGAACAGCTCAGGAAGCGGCTGCTGCAGCTTGAGCAGAGCCCCGGGTATCGGGATATCTGCAGGGAACTGATCGCCGAGGCCGCCGAAGGAATCGGAACCGCTAAGGTTCTGGTGTGTGTTCCCTCCTCCGGGAAGGGACGCATCGACCGGGAACTTCTCGCGGAAGCACAGGAGCTTCTTTCCCGGCGGGGTCTGAAGACCGCTCTTGAACTGCAGGAGGACGACACTGCGACAGGTCCCGGCATTGTGTGCAGGGACCCTTCGGGCAGAATGGTTTTTGACAACCGCTTCGAAGCGAGAATGCGGCGGCAGCGCCGGGAGCTTGTACGGATAATCGCCGGGGAGATCGAAGGGCAAGATGGAAAGGCATCATGAGTAAAAAAGAAGCGGACAGGATTATTGGCAGGGTACGGCGGGTCAACGGGCCGGTTGTGGAGGCCGAAGGAATTACCGACGCCGGGATGCTCGAGATGGTCGAGGTCGGGGAAGTCCGGATTGTCGGGGAGGTTACCAAGCTCTCGGGCTCCAGGGGCATTATCCAGGTCTACGAGGATACCACCGGCATACGTCCGGGAGAGAATATCTACGGTTCAGGCATGCCCCTGAGCGTGGAACTCGGTCCCGGACTGCTGGGGACTATTTATGACGGTATTCAACGACCCCTGGAGGAGATCTATAAAATTTCCCGGGAGTACATCAGCCGGGGGATAAGCGTACCCTCCCTGAACCGGGATCGCAGCTGGTCCTATACCCCTCTTTTAAAAGAGGGGGAAGCCCTCACGGAAGGAAGGATAATCGGCACCGTTCAGGAGACCGAACAGGTACTGCACCGTATTCCCGCTCCACCGGACTGCAGCGGACGGATCGTCTGGGCCGCCGGGGCGGGGGAGTACCGGGTCGAGGATGTAATCCTCAAGGTGGAAACCGCTTCCGGCCTGCGGGAGCTCAGCATGGTGCAGCGCTGGCCGATCCGGAAAGCCCGGCCATCAGGCGGAAGGCTGCCCCTGGCGACTCCCCTCATAACAGGCCAGCGGGTCATCGATACCCTTTTTCCCCTGGCCAAGGGAGGCACCGTCTCGATTCCCGGCGGTTTCGGTACCGGGAAGACCATGACCCAGCACGCCATTGCCAAGTGGTGCGATGCGGATATCATCGTCTACATCGGCTGCGGGGAACGGGGCAACGAGATGACCGATGTTCTGACGGAGTTCCCCCGTCTTGTAGATCCCCGGAGCGGTCTGAGTCTCATGAACCGCACCATCCTGATAGCAAACACCTCGAACATGCCCGTCTCCGCCCGGGAGGCCAGCATCTACACCGGGGTGACCCTGGCGGAATACTACCGCGACCAGGGCTATCATGTCGCCATAATGGCCGACTCCACCTCCCGCTGGGCCGAGGCACTGCGGGAGCTCTCGGGACGTATGGAGGAGATGCCCGCCGAGGAGGGCTTTCCCGCCTACCTCCCGACCCGCATTGCCGAGTTCTACGAACGGGCGGGCTATATGGAGACCCTGGGACACGAAGAAGGCTCGGTCACCATTATAGGGGCAGTCTCGCCCCCGGGGGGTGATTTCTCCGAGCCCGTCACCCAGCATACCCGGCGCTTTGTGCGCTGTTTCTGGGGGCTCGACCGGCAGCTGGCCAATGCACGCCACTATCCGGCCATCTCCTGGCTCGACAGCTACAGCGAATACCTGAACGATGTACTCCCCTGGTGGGAGGAACGGGTGGGAAGCGCCTGGAAGGAAGACCGCCGGGAGATGCTCGACCTCCTGCAGCGGGAGGTGCGCCTGCAGCAGGTGGTCAAGCTGGTGGGCCCCGACGCCCTGCCGGACAGCCAGCGCTTTGTTATCGAGGTCTGCAGTGTTTTCAAAAACGCCTTTCTGCAGCAGAACGCCTTTGACGACATCGACCGTTTTTCCACCGTGGAGAAGCAGCAGCGTATGCTTGAGCTGATTCTCCTCTACTGGCGTCGGGGAAACGAGGCAATCCGGCGGGGTGTAACCCTGGTAAAACTGCGGCGCATGAAGGTGCTTCAGGAGATTATCAAGATGAAATTCACCGTCGCCAACGAAGACGTGGAAAGCATAGACAGACTGGCAGCCAGGCTGGAACGGTCCATCGACAAACTGGAGGCGATCTATGTCTGAATCGGATACTGTACAACTGAGTTCCGGCCGGGAGTATGTGGGAATCGACGAAATCGACGGGCCGCTGATTTTTATACGCAAAACCCATCCGGTGGGGTACCGCGAACTGGTGGAGTGTACCGACTCTTCCGGGGCTGTGCGTCTCGGAATGGTGCTGGATACCTCGGAGGATGTGGTGGTGGTCCAGGTTTTTTCCGGTACCGCCTCCATGACCCTTCCTTCGACCAGGGTACGCTTTCTGGGGGAGCCCCACCGGCTGGATGTAAGCCGGTCCATGCTGGGCCGCGTTTTCAACGGGCTGGGAGAACCGGCCGATGGCGGTCCCGCCCCCGTGGGGGATGCCCGGGAGGATGTAAACGGCCGCCCCATCAACCCCACTGCCAGGGAGTATCCCCGGGACTTTATCCAGACCGGAATCTCCGCCATCGACGGCATGAATACCCTGATCCGGGGACAGAAACTCCCAATCTTCTCCGGAAGCGGTCTGCCCCACAACGAGCTCGCCGCCCAGATCGCCCGGCAGGCGAAGATACAGGGAGGAAAAAGCGATTTTGCAGTGGTCTTCGCCGCAATGGGGGTCAAGCACGACGTGGCCCGTTATTTTATCTCCTCCTTCGAGGAGTCCGGCTCCCTGGAGAACGTGGCCCTCTTTCTCTCCCTGGCGGATGATCCCTCCATCGAGCGGCTCATAACCCCCAGAAGCGCCCTGACCCTGGCGGAGCATCTGGCCTTCCGGGAGGATATGCACGTGCTGGTCATCATGACCGACATGTCCAACTACTGCGAATCCTTGAGGGAGATTTCCACCCTGCGGGGGGAGATTCCCTCCCGTAAAGGCTACCCCGGGTATCTCTATTCCGATCTCGCGGAGATTTACGAACGCTCGGGAATGCTGAAGGGCTTCAAGGGCTCCATTACCCAGTTGCCGATTCTGACCATGCCCAACGATGATATCTCCCATCCGATCCCGGACCTGTCAGGGTATATTACCGAGGGGCAGATTGTCTTTGAACGGGAGATGCACGGCCGGGGAATATATCCGCCTGTTGCAGGGCTCCCCTCCCTGTCGCGGCTCATGAAGGACGGAATCGGGGAGGGCATGACCCGGGCGGATCATCCTCATCTGGCGAGCCAGCTCTTCGCGGCTTACAGTTACGTCAAGGATGTGCGCAACCTGGCCTCGGTTATCGGAGAAGAGGAACTCACCCCCCTGGACCGCCAGTACATGGAGTTCGGCGAAGCCTTCGAAAAGCACTTCGTTACCCAGGGATCAGACGAGGATCGGCCCATCGAGCATACCCTGGATCTGGGTTGGGAGGTCTTGAGCAAACTGCCGGCGGAAGAGCTTCACCGGGTTACCGAGGAAGAGATCGACGAATACTACGGCAGGACGGCGGAGAAACGCTAGGTATGGCCGGCGGCGGTATTGCTCCAACCAAGACCAATCTCCTTAAACTGAAGAATGAGCTTGAGTTCGCCCGGCTCGGCTATGACCTGCTGGATCAGAAGAGGAATATCCTGATCAACGAGCTTCTGAACCTGATAGACCAGACCGTTGATTATCAGGAGAAGGTGGACACCGCCCTGGCTGAGGCCTATTCGAGCTACCAGTCCGCGGCCCTTGCCATGGGAAAGCGCAGGACCGTCTCCATCGCCAGTGCCGTCAATATCAGCTCTTCCATAAAGATCAGCGAACGTCGCATCATGGGGGTCTCTCTTCCCCAGGTGGAGACCTCCTATCAGGAGCATCCGCCCTATTTTTCTCCCCTGGATACCAGCTTCTGGATCGATATCAGCATCTCCCGCTTCAAGACAGCCCTGGAACTCATGGGACGTCTGGCGGAACTGAAAATTTCCATCATGCGCCTGGCCAACGAGGTCAAGAAGACCATCCGGAAGGTCAACGCCCTGGAAAAGATCGCGATTCCCGACCTCCAGGAGACGGTGCGTTTTATCAGCAGCCGCCTGGAGGAGAATGAACGGGACATGATCATCCTGATGAAGATGGTTAAAAACCGTCTTGAAAAGAAAAAAAGGTAGGTACACCAGCATGTCCGATGTAATATCACGAATTCTTGTCTATATTGACGGTACCGAAGAGTCCGTTACCGCCGCCGAGTATGCCGTATGCCTGGCAAAAAGCAGCAGTGCCACCCTGCATGCCCTTTACGTGGTAAATACCAGGGCCCTGCAGGATCTGCTTCGGGCCAGGATTTTTATCGAGTCGGAGGAGCAGGAATACGCCAGGGATCTGGAGGCTGATGCCGAGCGATATCTGAATCATGCGGCTGAACTCGCCTCTGCCAAGAATGTTCCTCTGGCCAGGCGCAAGGTGGAAGGATCGGTTCTGACGGAAATTAAAAAGGCCGTGCGGGAACTGGAAATCGATACCCTGGTCATCGGTGCCCTGTCCCGGGTTCAGAGCCGTCGGGATGAGATCTACAATGAGGTGGAAAGGGCGGTCCGAAGTGTGGACTGTACCGTTATAATAGCGAAGGACGAGGAGCGTATCTGGTCGCTCTATGAAGAACTCTAGGTTAAGATAAGGAAGGTTGAACCATGGCCATTGCCGATATGCTGTATCCCGACAATGTAAAAGCCCCGCTTGAAAAGACGGAAAAAAACGATATTATCCTGGAGCTTCTGACCCTTCTGTATGATTCCGGGCGAATCAGCGACCTCGATAAAGCCTTTAGAGCGATTCGACAGAGGGAAGACCAGGGGAGTACCGGCCTGGGAGAGGGAATCGCCGTTCCTCATGCCAAGACCGACCTGGTCTCATCTTTGACCCTTGCCCTGGGAGTAGCCCCCCAGGGGGTCGATTTTGACTCTCTGGACGGCAAACCGACCAGGGTCTTCTTTTTGCTGCTGGCTCCCCCCGACCAGTCGGGTCCCCATGTCGAGGCCCTGTCGGAGGTCGCCAAGATTTCCCGCTCCGCCTCCTTCATGAGGCTGCTGAGCTCTGCCCGTTCCTCCGAAGAGGTTCTTGACCTTTTCAGGGATTAACAGGCTGTACAGCAGAAGAGTTATTTCTCCCTGTGGTAAGGCCAGGCCATCAGACCGCCTTCCATTACCTTGACGTTTGTGTAGCCGTTGGCAATCAATGTCCGGGCGGCTTCATAACCCCTCAGGGATATCTTGCAGTAGGTGATGATTTCGGTGTTCTTGTCTTCCGGCAGCTCATTGAGCCGGTGGCGCAACGCGCCTACAGGGATCAGGTGTTCTCCTACACCTAAGCGCATCTCTTCCCACTCCTCGGGGCTGCGGGTATCGATTATGAAAGGCTTTTCCCCCTTATCCAGTTTTGCCTTGACCTCTACCGCCGAACAGCCCTCCATCAGGCCTCTGATCTTGTTCTGCAGGGCATGGGCACAGGCGACGATGTTGTCGATGGCCAGGGAGAAGGGAGGGGCGTAGGGCAGATCGGCGTTGACCAGCTGGTCAACGGTAAGTCCCCCCATGATCGCCATTGCCGCCATACCGATCTGTTTGCTGGCATCGGCCATCCCGATACACTGAAAACCCAGGATCTTTCCCGAATCTCCGTCGGCAATCATCCTGTTGATCAGAATCTTTGCCCCCATAAAGCCCGGTTTATCGGGGCCCGAGGTTGTAACGGAAACCACATTCCTGTAACCCAGTTTCTCGGCCTGGGCTTTGGATATGCCCGTGGAACCGGCGGAAAAGTCAAAGACCTTGCAGACGCCGGTCTGAATGGTTCCGGGGAAGGTGACAATGTTGCCCCGTGCGGCATTCTCCCCGGCAACACGCCCTTCCAGGTTGGCCAGGTCACCGTAGGGGGCATGTACGTTGGAGCCGGTCAGCCGCTGGGGGATTTCCGTGCAGTCACCCACAGCGTATATATCGGGATCGTTGGTCTGCATGTACTCATTGACCGTGATTCCTCCGGTTCTTCCTGTTTCGATTCCCGCATCCTTTGCGATCTTTGTATTCGGCACTACACCTATGGCGACTACCGCCATTTCGCAGGGGATTTCATCTCCGTTGGCCAGTTTGACCGCCCTGAGTTTACCCTTCTCATCCCCCAGGAAGGCCGAAACAGCGTTGTCGGTTATTACATCCGCGGCATGGGCTTTGACATGGTTCTCAAGGATCTTTGCCAGCTGCCAGTCCAGGAACATCAGTATCTGGGGCAGCATTTCCACCACGGTAATCTTGATACCCGCAAGCTGCAGGGCTTCGCAGGTCTCTATTCCGATTAAGCCGCCGCCCACGACAACGGCCTTTCGTATCTTGCCCTCATCCCGAACCTTGCGCAGATAATCGGCGTCCGGCATGGACTGCAGGGTGGTTATTCCGTCCAGATCAATACCCGGAACAGGAGGCATTCTGGGTGTGGCCCCCATGGCCAGGATCAGTTTGTCATACTCGTAGGTCTCGGTCTCTCCGGAAAGCAGATTTTTTGCCGTTACCTTCTTTGCCTTACGGTCGATGCCGGTAACTTCCGTATCGGTCCTGGCGATTATGTTCTTGGCCTTCATGTAGTAGACCGGGTCCCGGACTACCCCGGTGGGTGTACAGAGCAGCTGGTTCCTGTCGTCAAAGAAACCACCAACATAATAGGGATATCCGCAGGAGGCCATGGAAAGATCGTGGGCCTTCTGCAGGATTATAATCTCAGCGTCAAAATCGAGGCGTCTGGCCCGTGCCGCAGCCTTCGGACCGGAGGCGGAGCCGCCGATTACGAGAATTTTTTTTGCCATAAGTCTTCTCCTTTCGTTTGTTGCATTGAGCAAATATAGTGAATATCATTATCAATATATTAACATGTTAACGTATATTGTGAAACTACTATTTATTGCATTGCCCTCATCCCTTCTTGTGTTATATCATGGTGATTAATGAATTCGATTGCTGTTATTGGCGCAGGCGCTTTAGGCCTGTTGTACGGAGCACCCCTGGCGACCCTGCTGAAGGACAAGCTTTTTTTTATCGCGGAAGGGGACAGGGTCCGAAGAATCAATGAAACCGTTTATTCCATCAACGGAAAGGAACACAGGTTCCAGGCTTTTTCTCCGGATCAGCTTGGCGAAAAGCCCGATATTGTCCTGGTGGCAGTGAAGAACCACCACCTTGAATCCATTGTTCCGCTGCTGGATGCCCTTCTTGAAGAGGGTACTCTGGTTGTTTCGGTGCTGAACGGTATCGACAGCGAGCGCTTTATTGAAGAGAGGTTCCCTCAGGCCAAGGTGCTCTACAGCGTTGCCGTGGGGATGGATGCAGTTAAAGAGGGGAACAGCCTCAATTACAGTAACCCCGGAAAGCTTCTGCTGGGCACGAAGAATAACGATTCCCGTGACGGGGACCTTAACGAGTTAACCGCACTCCTTGATACTGCAGGAATCCCCTGGGATGTACCGGAGGATATTATCCGTTCCCTCTGGTGGAAGTGGATGATCAACATCGGTATGAACCAGGTATCTGCCGTAACCGGTGCTCCCTATGGGGTCTTTCATGCCGATAAAACCGTGCAGGCATTGATGGAAGATGCCATGCTGGAAACGGTACGGGTCGCCAAGGCCGAAGGTGTGGACCTGCGGGATGAGGATGTCCCCGCCTGGTACTCCATAATGAACAAGCTCGGTCCGGAGGGGAAAACCTCAATGCTTCAGGATGTCGAGGCTCGACGAAAGACCGAGGTCGAGGCCTTTGCGGGAAAACTTATGGAACGAGCAAAAAAGCACTCCATACCCGTACCGGTAAACCAGACCCTGTTCAGAATAATCAAGATGAAGGAACTGTTGTACCTGACCTAGGAGGACCCAATGTCTGAAAAACTGATCATGTTTCACGGCTTCGACCAGGATGAAGTACTGGGCCTGATGCGCCTTTTAAAGGCAAATATTGCAGAACCCCGGAAGGTAGCCTTCTGCATGACCACAGAGAACAATCTGGAATGGAAAATCAGGGACCTTATAAGCGATGTGGTCGAGGAGCATGAGTATATGCTCAAGAGGGAAGAAGAGCGGGCAGCGAAAAGGGAAGCCGAAGAGTAGCTGGCCCGAGAGCAGTCCGTTTTAAAAAAGTTGCCCCCCGCCGGGATTCATCGCTATATTAATCATACACAAAGAAACTTGTACATAATCTCCATTGAATATAATCCGTGACACACGGAGATGAGGAAGGAATATATGCAATACAACAGGATGACTACCAAAACCCAGGAGGCCCTGCAGGCTGCCCATTCTGAAGCCAACCGCTCGGGACACGCCCAGATCGATGTGGACCATATGCTCCTGGCCCTGTTGGAACAGGAGGACGGGGTAGTACCCCCGCTTCTGGATTCCCTGGGTGTGAATGCCGGGACCCTCAGACGGGATCTTTCCCAGATATCCGCATCGAAGCCCAGGGTCTCCGGGGAAGGAGCTCAAGTTACCATATCCCCGGAGCTTTCACGGGTTTTAAGCAGCGCGGAGAAGGATGCCGAGTCCCTGAAGGACGAGTATGTCTCCACCGAACATATCCTCATGAGCATGAGTTCCGCCGAGAACCGTACAGCTGACCTGCTGCGCCGTTACGGAGTGACGAAGGACAGGATTATCACGGCATTGAAATCAATCCGGGGAAATCAGCGGGTAACCGATCAGGATCCGGAGGGACGCTACCAGGTGCTGGAGAAGTACTGCAAAGACCTCACCGCCC
Organism: Marispirochaeta aestuarii; assembly: GCF_002087085.1. Lineage (NCBI taxonomy): Bacteria > Pseudomonadati > Spirochaetota > Spirochaetia > Spirochaetales > Spirochaetaceae > Marispirochaeta > Marispirochaeta aestuarii. Next base: position 84,800 of record NZ_MWQY01000016.1, read on the forward strand.
TGGCCCGGAAGGAGAAGCTCGATCCGGTAATCGGCCGGGATGAGGAGATCCGCCGGGTTATGCAGGTTCTGAGCCGCAGGACCAAGAACAACCCGGTATTAATCGGCGAACCCGGAGTCGGTAAGACCGCCATTGTCGAGGGACTGGCCAGAAGGATCGTCTCCGGCGACGTTCCGGATTCCCTGAAAAACAAGCGTCTTCTGGCCCTGGACCTGGGGGCCCTGATTGCAGGGGCCAAGTTCCGCGGCGAGTTCGAGGAGCGCCTGAAAGCTGTCATCAACGAGATCGCCGCTTCCGACGGGCAGATCATACTCTTCATCGATGAGCTTCACACCCTGGTGGGGGCGGGGGCCGCTGAAGGGTCCACCGACGCGTCAAACCTGCTCAAGCCGGCCCTGGCCAGGGGTGAACTGCGGGCCATCGGTGCAACTACCCTGGATGAGTACCGCAAGCACATCGAGAAGGACGCTGCCCTGGAGCGCCGCTTCCAGCAGGTCTACACCGCCGAACCCTCGGTGGAGGATACCGTTGCCATTCTGCGGGGTATTCAGGAACGTTACGAGGTTCACCACGGGGTTCGTATCCGGGATGACGCCCTGATCGCTGCGGCAACCCTGTCGGACCGCTATATAACAAGCCGTTTTCTGCCGGACAAGGCTATCGACCTGGTAGACGAGGCGGCCAGCCGGCTGAAAATGGAAATAGAGAGCCAGCCCACGGAGCTGGATCAGATTGAACGGCGTATTCTTCAGCTGAACATAGAGAAACAGGCCCTTTCCCGGGAAGAAGATGCCGCCAGTAAGGAGCGGCTCGCTAAGCTGCAGGAGGAGCTGAACGAGCTCACCCATAAACGGGATGCCATGCAGCTTCAGTGGAAGAACGAGAAGAACATTATCGACGAGATCCGTTCCCTCAAGGCAAAGCTGGAGGAGTACAAGCTCCAGGAGACCCGCTACGAACGGGAGGGCGACTTTACCAGGGCCGCGGAGATAAAACACGGAAAAATCCCGGAAGCCAATGCCCAGATCGCTGCCCGCAGTAAAGAGCTGGAGGAACTTAAAGGGGACCATCGTCTTTTGCGGGAGGAAGTCTCGGAAGAGGATATAGCCCAGGTAGTCTCCACCTGGACGGGGATTCCCGTGTCCAAGATGCTCTCCTCGGAGATGGCCAAGTATCTGAAACTGGAAAAGATCCTGGAAGAGCGGGTTGTGGGCCAGGACGACGCGATCGAGGCAGTCAGCGATGCGATCCGGCGCAACAAGACCGGCCTCTCCGATGCCGCGAGGCCCCTGGGTTCCTTTCTTTTCCTGGGACCCACCGGTGTGGGCAAGACGGAGCTTGCCAAGACTTTGGCGGATTTTCTCTTCAACGATGAGCGGGCCCTTACCCGGATCGACATGAGCGAGTACATGGAGAAGTTTTCCGTAAGCCGCCTTATCGGGGCGCCTCCCGGATACGTGGGTTACGACCAGGGCGGCCAGCTGACCGAAGCGGTGCGGCGCCGGCCCTATTCGGTCATTCTGTTTGACGAGGTGGAGAAGGCCCATCCCGATGTATTCAATGTACTCCTCCAGCTCCTGGACGACGGACGGCTCACCGACGGCCAGGGCAGAGTAGTAGACTTCCGCAACGCCATCGTAATCCTTACCAGCAACCTGGGGAGCGACCTGATCCTCCAGGTCGAGGATCCGGCGGAGGTGAAGCAGAAGATCGAGCTGCTTTTAAAAGGTTCGTTTAAGCCTGAATTCCTGAACCGCCTGGATGAGACGATCATCTTCAGCCGCCTGGGGAAAGATCAGATCCTGAAGATTGTCGATATTCAGCTGCAGCGCCTGGCAAAGCGTCTGGAGGAGCGGAATCTGACCCTTGTGCTGGACGCCAAAGCCAAAGAGCTGGTCGCTGCCGAGGGATTCGACCCCGCCTTCGGCGCCCGGCCGGTAAAACGGACTATCCAGAGCTTACTGGAGAACCCCCTGGCCAAAAAGATCCTGGCAGGAGAGATCCCCGAAGGTTCACAGGTGTCCGTCAGCGCTTCCGACGGGGAGCTTGTCTTTACGGCAAAAGCCGGGAAGAATACGAAGAGAGCCGCCCGGGTCGAAGTATAGAGAGTCAGGAGGCAGTTCCCCGGTAGAGCATAAGGCAGCCTGCCGGGGGGACCTCGACTTTTACGGCCAGGTTATCCCCTGCCTGTTCCACCTTTACCCTTTCCGAACTCTTTCCGGGATCTGAGCTATATAGAAGCTGGAACTCGTCTCCTTCTGTATGCAGAGATGAGTCCACGGCGATGCTCACAGTCAAAGCGTTCTCCATATCCGTATTGAAGGCAAGCACAGCTTCCTCCGTGTTGAATATCCGGGCCCAGGCAACGACCGAGGTTATCCGGCCTTCCCCGATTTTCCGGGGATAGTCAAAGCGCTCCCCGTCATGGGAGATAGGGCGCAGATACTGCCTGCCCTGCCGAAGAATGAGGTAGCTGTGCCGAAGCTTTAGGAGCTTTGCCAGCTCCACATAGATAAGATTGGCGGTGTTAAAAAAGTGTTTGCCCTGGGTCCTGAAGGCCCCGAAGTTCCCAGCAAACATGCATTCCCTAATGTAGCTGTCCTCGCCGCCGCCGCCGTCGAAGCCCTGCTCGGTACCGTAGTAGATGCATGGAATCCCGAGACCCATGACATTGAGAAAGAGGGCGTTCAATAAGAGGGGGGCAGTCTCTTTGTCGGCGGCAAAGCGGTATTTCCAGTCTCCTTCCAGGCTGACCATGTCGTGATCGTCAAACATGGTGACCACGTTGTCCTGGTACCAGCGATTATCGTCGTCCCCCGGCAGCTGGCTGTTGGAGAAGGCTGCGAAATAATCCTCCGGATTAACCGCTCCCTTTGCACAGCCTTCGAGCTGGTTCGGTATGCGATTTATTCCCAAGGCGGCGTTCAGACCCGTCTCTTTAAAGGCCTTGATGGCATATTCCAGGCCTCCGGTGATCTCCCCGATAAGATAGAAATTCTTCTTGCCCAGGGACTTGGCGAACTCGTGGATCTCCCTCACAAAATAGCGGGTTGCTCCCCATTCCATGTGTTTAACCGTGTCGATACGGAAACCATCCACGTCCGCATAGGCGATCCAGTACTTGTAGGCTTCGGTAATTGTTTTCAGGGCAGGGGATGGCTGGAACTCCTCTCCGCTGCCGCCGGTACCGAGGTTATGGGTTTTGAGACTGAAAAAGTCCCCCTCCACATATTCCGGATAGTTCTCCCAGTTCTGAATATATCCTTTACGGTAATAGGCGGAGGGGTACTGCATTTCCCGCGGCCATACGGCCCCGTCGGGCCACACAGATTCCCGATCCTTTCCTTCCCCGTAAGGAATCTCTGGTTTACCTTCCGCGTTGCGGTATCCTTTTACCGGGTACTGCTCCCCGGTCCAGGGAGTGTTCTCTTTCTCGTAGGCGAATACATCACCGGAGTGGTTTATAATGATGTCCAGGATGACCCTCATGCCCTGCTTATGGGCCTCCTGTGCAAGGAACTTGAGATCCTGATCGCTGCCAAGGTGAGGATCGATGGCCAGGAAGTTCTGAATGCCATAACCGTGATAAGACTCCTGGAAGGAGACCTGCTTGAAGATGGGGCTTATCCAGACGGCGGTAATCCCAAGCTGCTGCAGATAATCGAGCTTTGACAGAACCCCTGTAAGAGTACCACCGTTCCAGCGCTTCCCCCAGCTCTGCCAATCCTCTTCTTTTCCGCTCTTCTTTACGAGCTCATAATCGCGTTCTGCGTCGTAGAGGGCCTCATCGTTTTCGTTACCGTCCGAGAAGCGGTCGGCCATGAGGAAATAGATTACCTGATCCTCCCAGTCATCAGGGGAGGGGTAATATTCCCTGTCTCGGACCAGACTTGTAAAGTCAATATCCCCAATACTCCGTAATTCTTTCATGGGCATCTTCTCCTCCACGAAAACTCATACATAAGGATCATGATTAATTATAAGCCCGGGAGGAGGAGCCGAACAACGGAATTGTCTAAAAAAGCTTCAGATATGCCGCCATGTAATCGGGAAGGTCCGCAGGTTTTCGGGCCGAAACGATATTGCGGTCGGTGACGGCACTTTTATCCACCCATTCCGCTCCCGCATGGATCAGATCATCCTTGATACCCGGGGTCGAGGTCATTGTATAACCCTTCACTATGTCAGCCGAGGCGAGTACCCATCCGGCATGGCAGATATGACCCACCGGTTTCCCTGCCTTGAAAATCTCCCGGGTCAAGCCTAATACAGCTTCATAGCGCCGGAGTTTGTCCGGTGCCCATCCCCCGGGGACCAGCAGGCCGTCGTAGTCGGCGGCCTTCAGATCCTCGAAGGAGACCTCTGATGTAGCGGGTACGCCGTGTTTTCCGTGGTAGACCTTTCCCGCCTCCTTGCCGGCTATGTCGACCTGGAAGCCCGCCTCCCTGCAGCGCAGTACGGGATACCAGAGCTCGAGATCTTCAAACTGTTCATCTATAAAAGCCAGAATTTTCTTCATAGTTGTCTCCTGTATTGTGTTCGCTGGGTAATAAGGTACGGATCTCATGGCAATCAGTCAAAAATTCCCGGCTTTCAGTGGTCTGTTCTGTTTTATTACGTGATTCCGGAAACCGGGCAAATCTTGCCTGGCGGGACATTCTATCTGGAAAGAGGCTGCCGTTTTGAACACGTCTTGCAGCAGCTGGATCAAGAATTATAAAATCGTTCCATGAAAGTGGAATATCTCAGGCGTTTGAACCGGGTCCTCGAGTATATTGACTCTCACCTGGGGGAGGATCTGGACCACGAAACCCTGGCAGGGGAAGCTGCCTTTTCCAGGTTCCACTTTGCCCGGATTTTTTCCGCAGCCCTCGGTGAATCTCTGGGAGCCTATATTCAGCGGTTGCGCCTGGAACGGGCTGCAGGGTATATCTCTGGACGTCCGGATATGACGATAACCCGTATCGGTATTGAATCAGGGTTTTCCTCTTCTGCAGTATTCTCCAGGGCTTTTCGTGATCATTTCGGCATGAGTCCCAGCGAATGGCGGGCCGGTGGTGACGCTGAATACAGCAGGAATTGCAAACTGCAGAGCAAGCGATATCATCCCATGAGCATATATTGCGAAGCAACCACGGTGGAATCCTCGTATTCTGTGTATACACAACAGAAATGGAGGGTATCTATGAAAACACCGACAAAAAATCTCGATTACACTGTGCGGGTAGATGAACAGCAGGAAAAGACAGTGGCCTATGTCCGACACACCGGTCCCTATGCCGGTAACGAGGAACTCTTTCACGGTCTGTTCTCCCGACTGTTGAAATGGGCCGTCCCGCGGCAGCTTTTCGAGGCTGGCAAAACGGAGATGCTTACTATCTATCATGATTCTCCGGAGATAACCGAAGAGGAGAAGCTCAGGATAAGTGTCTGTATTACCGTTCCTCCGGATACGGAGGTCTCCGGAGATATAGGTAAAACCGCCATTCCCGCCGGGCGCTATGCGGTTGGAGAGTTTCTTATATCCGCTGATGAGTACGGTGATGCCTGGAACAGCCTCTTTGCCGGGTGGCTCCCGGAAAGCGGGTATCAGTGCAGTGAGGGGCCCTGCTACGAGGTTTATCTGAACGATCCGGAAGAACACCCGGAAGGCAGGCACCGGGTGGCGATCCACATCCCGGTCGCCCCGCTGTAAGCTTGAAGAACTGACAGAGAAAGAATCAATCTTCACCCCGCACGGTCCCTGCAGTCCCCGGCTGCAGGGGCTTCCTGTGCTCTCTTAAATCGTGCGGACCTGCCGGCTCTGTTCCCGTTCCGTGGACAGAAGGCGGAAAAACTGTAAAAAGAGACGATTTCCCGGGTTTTTTGGGGAGGCGACTTGACGGGATCAATAATTTACCGTATTGGTTTAACCATAAGGTTAAACCAAGAGGTTTTACAAGATGACCAATGATATCGATCGAGGCACAGAAGAGCAGATCCTGGCCGCCGCCTACCGGGTGATCATCCGCCGCGGCAAGTCCGGTACCCGCATGCAGGAGATCGCCGACGAGGCGGGGGTGAACAAGGCTCTGCTGCACTACTACTTCCGCTCCAAGGACAGGATCTACGAGGCGGTTCTAAGGAAGGTCCTCTCCTCGCTCCTGAAGTCCATGCTGCAGAGCATCGATTTCTCCATGCCCATCCGAGAGGTCCTCGAGGCCTTTATCCGGGGGCACATCGGCGCGCTGAAGAGCAATCCGCAGGTTTTCCAGTTCTTCATGGCCGAGATGTGGACCAACCGGGAGGAGGTGATTCCGGTATTCGTCGGGCTGTTAACCGAGAACCGCGAGATCATCACGACCAGGTTCTTTGCCCGGCTGCAGCAGGCGATGGACGACGGCGAAATCAGGCGGGTGAATCCCTTCCATTTTCTAATGAACATCATCAGTCTCGACGTCTTCTATTTTGTCGCTTCGCCGCTGTTTTTTGCTGTTCTGAATGTGCCGGAAAAAGAACAGGAAGCGATGACCGGGCAGCGGGCCGATCAGGTGGTGGAGTTCATCTGGGAATCGATTCGTCCAAGGGAGGAATCAGGATGCACAGAATCTTGAAGTTAGCGACGCTGCTGGCGCTTATATCCACGCCCCTGGGGGCCCGGGAATATTCCATGACCCAGCTGTTTGAGCTGGCATTGGAGGAGGACAGTCGGCTCGCCCGGATCGAGGCCGGTGTGGCCGCCGCCGAAACCGTCGTGGCCGATGCCGGCGCCGCCTTTCAGCCGGATCTGAGCGCCGGATTTCGCGTTTCATACGTATCCGAGCTGCCGGAGATGGAGCAGCCCAAACCCGGCGGCGGTACGACCACTGTCGAGGCGGGGGTTAAGGATACCTATGCGGCTAATCTCACCGCCCGGCAGCTGATATTCGCCGGATTCACACGGCGCTACGGGCTGGCGGCGGCGGAGAACCGGCTGGCCGAAGTACGCTTTCAGAAAAGTATGCGCGAGGATGCGCTGCGCTTCAGTCTGCTCCAGGCGGCCTACGGCTATTCCCTGGCCGATCTTTCGGTGGAGTCCCTGGAAGCCAGTCTGGCCCGGCTGGAACTGAATCGCCGCCGGGTGGAGTCGTTCTTCTCTCAGGGCTTCGCCTCGGAGCTGGACCTGCTCGAGATCGACGCCTCCATCGCCGAGCTCAACCTGCAGCTGCGGCAGCAGCAGGCGGACCGCCGCGCGGCTCTGATCAGCCTCAGAAGTCTCAGCGGCGCGGAGGACCTCGACGCGCTAGCCGTGGAGGAGGCCTATCTCGCGCTGCCGGACGTGGAGGCCGTCGATATCGAAGGAGCTGACCTGGCGTCCAACGCCGACTACCGGGCTACCGATTATACACGGCAGGCCCGCGAGTTGGAAACGGAGATTCATCGCGGTGACTACTATCCCCGGCTTTCCGCTTTCGGCAGCTTCAACTACGGCCGGCCGGGAGCCAATTTCTTCGCCGACGAGTGGCAGTTTTACTACCAGGGCGGTGTGGAGGTCTCAATGAATCTCTGGGACGGCGGCCGGCGGGGCAACGCCCTCGAGCGTGACCGGGCCAGGCTGGAGCAGCTGGCGGCCGAGCGGGAGGAGCTCTTTACGAATCTGCTGGCCCGGGGGCGGCAGACCGGGGAGTCCCTGCAGTCGGCGGCCGAACAGCTGACCACCGCCCGCAGTCTGCTCGAGAACAAGCAGCGCAAGTACGAACTGATACAGCAGCTCTGGGACGCCGGCGAACAGAGCACCCTCGAGGTGCTGGAGGCCGAACAGGAGCTTACCGCCGCGGACATCAGGGCCAAGGGGCTGGAAATCCGGCTGCTGTCGCTCTATCAGGATTACCTGCTGCTGATCAATCGTCCCCTGTGGAGGAATACCAAATGAGTATGCCAAGGAGTACCGGGATGAACCGGAACAGGATAATTCGAAACGGAATTTTTACAGCGCTCGTGCTGCTGCTGGCAGCCTGCGGTGCGGGCGATGGCGAGCGCAGCTTTACCGGGCAGGTGGAAGGCCGGGTCTACAGCGTCTCCTCGCCGGTAAGCGACCGGCTCCTGGAGCTCAGCGTCTGGGAAGGCGACCGACTGGCCGAGGGGCAGACAGTGGGGCGCATCGATACGGCCGCGCTGGAACTTCAGCGCAAGTCGCTGATCGCCGGGCGGGATCAGATCGGGCTGCAGCTCCAGGAGCTCACCCTCACTACCGCGCAGGTCAAGGATACCCGCGACTACTATGCGACCACCTACCGCCGCAATCTGGAGCTCCTGAAGGAACAGGCGGTCTCGGATCAGAAGGTGCGGGATCTGAAACTGAACGCGGACAAGTGGGAGCGGGAGCTGACGACCCTGCGTATCAAAGAACAGTCCCTCAAGCGGCAGCAGGACGAGATCGGCTACAAGCTCGAGGAACTCGATCTGATGATCAGCAAGGCCACTCTTACCAGTCCCGCCGCAGGCTATGTGGATCAGGTCTATTTCGAGAAAGGGGAGTTCGTTCCCGCGCTGCGTCCGGTGGTGGAGCTGGTCAGTCTCGAATATGTCTGGTGTTATCTCTATCTTGGCGAGTCCGGTATCGCGCAGATCAGTCCCGGTCAGGAGATGACCGCCCGCCTGGGGGAAAACACCTTCCGCGCCCGGGTCGAGCATATCAACTCCAGCGCCGAGTTCACCCCCAGGGAGGTACTCACCCCCGAGAACCGCGAGGCCCTGGTCTACGCGGTACGGGTCGGGATCGAGAATCCCGACGGAATCCTGAAGATAGGCATGCCTGTCGTGCTGGAGTGGTAAAGGTAGAATGAACGCCGCGAAATGTATTGAAGCAGAAGCGATCAGCAAGCGCTACGGCGAGATTCGGGCCCTCGAGGGCGTCGACATCCATGCGGCCGCCGGGGAGATCACCGGCCTTATCGGACCCGACGGAGCCGGGAAATCGAGCTTCATGCGCATCGTCCTCGGTCTGCTTGAAAGTGATGGCGGCGAACTGAAGCTCTTCGGCGAGACCCCGGAGCGGGGCCGACGCGGCGGAATCGGCTATATGCCCGAGGTTTTCTCCCTCTATACGGATCTGACCGTGGAGGAGAACATGCGCTTCTCCTTCAGGATTCACGGCGGCAGGCCTGCGGAGTACACGGCCAGGAGCGAGCGGCTCTACACCTTCAACCGCCTCTCCGATTTCAAGGCCGCCCGGGCCGGCACGCTCTCGGGGGGTATGAAGCAGAAACTGGCCCTCTCCTGCGCCCTGATGCAGGAGCCTCGTCTGCTGGTGCTCGATGAACCGACCACCGGCGTCGACCCCTTGAGCCGCCGGGAGTTCTGGCGGATGCTGAGCGAACTGAAAAGAGAGGGCATCGGCATCCTGGTTTCGACCCCCTACATGGAAGAGGCCCTGCAGTGCGACCGGATCTACCTGATGAACGAGGGCCGCATCCTGAACGCCGGAGCTCCCCGGGAGCTGATCGACGGTTTCGACGGCCGTATCATCGAGTTCGAGGATTCCGAGCTGGCGCCTCAGGATCTGCGCCGGGAGCTGGCCGCCGCCTGGTCCGGGCGGCCGGTCTATCTGTCGGGGCGCAGCGTGCACCTGGTGCTGCCCGCCGCGGCAGGAGACGCTGCGGCCGACCTTCCGACTCGCTCATCAGGGACGAGCCGTGAGATCGAACCTGACCTGGAAGACATCTTTCTGGCGGGGATACTCAGATGACGAGCGATTCATCCATGATGATTTCAATTCAAGGCCTGAGCCGCCGTTTCGGCGCCTTCACCGCGGTGGACGACATCTCCTTCGAGGTCGCCCCCGGGGAGGTCTTCGGTTTTCTGGGAGCCAACGGCGCCGGCAAGACCACGACCATCCGCATGATGTGCGGGCTGCTGAGCCCCAGCGAGGGCGACATCCTGATCGACGGGGTCTCGGTCTCCGCCGATCCCGAGCAGGTCAAGCGGCGCCTGGGCTACATGTCCCAGAAGTTCTCCCTCTACGGCGACCTCTCGCCGGAACAGAACATCGACTTCTTCGGGGCGGTCTACGGCGTCGACCCCGAGCGCCTGGAGGCGGAGAAGAGGAGAATCCGCGCCCAGCTGGGGGGGGCTCCCGGCAGCGGCCGCGCCGGGAAGCTGCCCCTGGGTTTCAAGCAGCGGCTGGGGCTAACCTGCGCCCTGCTGCACGAACCGCCGGTCATCTTCCTGGACGAACCGACCTCGGGCGTCGATCCCCTGGGGCGCCGGGAGTTCTGGGAAGAGATCTACGACCTCTCGTCCGCCGGGCGCACCGTCCTGGTGACGACCCACTTCATGGACGAGGCCGAATACTGTCACCGCATCGCCATCATGAGCCAGGGGCGCCTGATCGACCTCGACAGCCCCGCGGCCATCAAGCGCAAATACGGATCCGATACCCTCAACGAGGCCTTTATCCGGGCCGTCGAAAGCGACCGGGAGGAGTAGCATGGGACTCTACGGCATTATCCTGAAAGAGTTCAAACATATTGTGCGGGACTACCGCACGCTGATGATCCTCTTCATCCTGCCGGTGCTGATGCTGGTGCTCTTCGGCTACGCGATGACCCTGGAGATTCCGAATATCAGGCTGGCGGTCGAGGACCTGGACAATTCGGCGGCCTCCCGGGAGCTGATCGCAGGCTTCCGGGGCTCGGAATTCTTTACACTCCCCGAGGCCGGGGGACTCTCCGGGCGGGAGCTCTTCCGCCGCCGCGTCGCCGACGCGCTTCTGACCATCCCCGGGGATTACGGCCGGGGTGGGGCGGTCGACCTGCAGATCGACGCCTCCGACTCGAACCGGGCGCTGATCGTGCGGCAGTACATCGATGCCGTGGTAGAGCGCGCCTCGGACGCGCGGACCCGCAGACCGCCGATCGTCGCCGTCCCGGCCTTCCTCTACAACCGGCAGCTCGACAGCGCCTTCTTTTTCGTCCCTGCCCTGACAGCGCTGATCATCATCATGGTCACCGCCCTGCTGACGAGTCTGACCATCACCCGGGAGAAGGAGCAGGGCACCTTCGATCTGATCAAACTGAGTCCCGTGCACGCCTACGAGGTCATCATCGGCAAGGTGGTACCCTACCTGCTGCTGTCGCTCGTTATCGGCACCCTGATCGTGCTCTGCGGGGTGCTGATGTTCGGCGTCCCCATGAGGGGCAGTATTCCGGCCATGCTCTTCTACCTGATCCTCTACTGTCTGACCGGCCTCTCCTTCGGGATTCTGATCTCCACGGTGGCGGCCAGCCAGCAGACGGCCATGCTGCTCTCCCTGATCGGAACCCTGCTGCCGACCCTCTTTCTCTCCGGCTTCATCTTTCCCCTCGAGTCGATGCCCTCCCTTTTGCGGGCGATAAGCTGGATCGTGCCGGCCAGGTATTTTCTGATCATCATCCGGGGACTGATGCTCAAGGGCAACACTCAGCGGGAGCTGATCTTCCCCATCCTGATGCTCTCCGCCTTCAGCGCCTTCTTCCTGCTGGTGGCGATACGCCGCTTCAAGGCCTATCTCGAGGGCTGATTCAGACGGGGAACCGGAATTTAAGGAGACGACGATGCGAACCCTGATTGCGATGGTAAAAAAAGAGATCCTCCAGCTGCGGGCCGATACCTTCTATCTGCGCTTTCTTTTAATCGCGCCCCTCTTCCAGCTGATCGTGCTCGGCTTCGCGCTGACCATCGAGACCACCAACGTGCCGACCCTCATCTGCGATCTCGACAGGACCGCGCTCAGCCGCGAGTTCGTGCGCAGCGTCAGCACCAACGAGCGCTTCAACGTCATCGGCACGGTGGAGGAGTACGAGGAACTCGGCGACGCCCTTCAGCGCTGGCAGGCCAGCATCGGCATCTACATTCCCCCCGGTTTCGGCCGCGACCTGAAGCGCGACGCCTCCGCCGAACTGCAGGTCCTGATCGATGCGGTGGACGGCAACAAGGCCCTGACCGCCTACGGCTACCTGCAGCAGATCGCCGCCGAACAGGGCCTCCGCCTGGCCGCCGTGCCCCTCGACGCCGGCGGCGCCCCCGGCCCGCGCCTGGTCTACCACTACCTCTTTAACCCCGAGCTCAAGAACGCCGCCTTCATGGTTCCCGGCATCGTCGTGGTTATCGTCACCATCATCACTCTGATGATCGGCGCCATGAACCTGGTGCGGGAGAAGGAGGTCGGCACCCTCGAACAGCTGATGGTCACCCCCATCAACCGGAGCCAGCTTATCCTCGGCAAGCTGATTCCGTTTCTGGTCTACGCCTTCATCGAGGTGGCGGTACTGCTGAAGGTCGCCGAGCTGGTTTTCGGTCTGCACCTGGCCGGAAGCCTGTTGAGCCTCTACCTGGCGCTGCTGCTCTACCTCTTCTCGACCCTCGGTCTGGGGCTGCTCGTCTCCTCGGCGGCGGGCACCCAGCAGCAGGCCCTCTTTATCGCCTGGTTTTTCATGATCTTCATGATCCTGCTTTCGGGCTTCTTCATTCCCATCCGGAACATGCCCCGCTGGCTGCAGTGGCTGACGATGCTGAACCCCCTGCGCTTCATGATGACCATCGTGCGGGAGATCTATCTCAAGGCCACGCCGCTGAAGCTCCTGGCCGACCAGCTGCTCCCCTTGAGCGCCCTGGGACTGGTGATCTTCGGCACCAGCATCTTCACCTTCCAGAAAAAGAGCGGCTGAGAATCTGTGTTCCGGGCCCCCCGGCTGACGCCGTCGGGCCTGCTGCGGGGTTCGCGGCCCTTTTCCCGGGCTACTTACGTGCGCCCGGGGGGCCGCTCCGTCCTGACGGACCCGGGCTGCGCCCGACCCTCCGCGTCCCTGGGGCTGGGAGCTCCGGGTACCGTCCATCCTCTCCCCACCACCCAGGCTCGGTAATCTCAGGGGCGGGCAATTCACAGAATTTTCAGGGTAAAGATAAGCGCAAGAAGGGGGAAATGTCAGGCCATATAGAATATACTGAAAGAAACGAGGGGGCAGCTGGAGACACTTCGGGCCGAGGTTCAGCAAGCTTCCTCCGACCTGGAAAGGGTATCAGGTGATACCCTGGTATCATGAACAGAAAACGAAGCGGGGTACCGGATGAAAAGATTTATCTCTTCACTATTTATTCTCATCAGTATGATATTCATGCTCTTCTCCGGCGGACAGACCGAGTCTCTGCCTTCGGATGCTGAATCATCCGCCTCCGTCTGGGTAGAAGAGGAGGTTCTCAATCCCGAGGATCTCGAGTTTGGTGATCTCTTTATGGGGCTGCACTATACCGCGAAACCCATCGATCTGGATGAAGAGACCTACCGGCTGACAGTCACCGGCAAGGTGGACAAACCGCTCTCCCTCTCCCTGGCTGAGGTAAAGGCCCTGGCCACTGTCGATATACGGGTACGGCTGGTCTGTCCAGGCTATTTTACCGATGAAGGGGTCTGGAGCGGCGTTCTTGTAAGGACACTTCTTAAGGAGGCCGGGATCAGGGATGATGCCAAAACGGTAATATTCGCCGTACCCGATGAGAGCTACCGTACCCGGTTTCCTGTTGAACGCGCCACTGCGGACGACTTCCTGGTCGCCTGGGCTTTCGAAGGAGAGACCCTGCATCGGGTTCACGGTTTTCCCCTCAGACTGGTGGCCGGCGATACCGAGGGCAGCAACTGGGTCAAGTGGCTGCAGATAATACGGGTCGAGTAGTAGTTTGCCCCGGACACATATTCCGGTAATAATGTTCCTGATGGTGGATCTGTTACGTATTTTCATTACCGTTTTGAAGTAGCCATCGAATAAGTCCGCGAAACAGAACAGTACCGATTTTTTCTTTCGGCCCCCCGGCTTCGCCGTCGGGCCTGCTCCGGGGTTCGCGGCCTGTTTGCCGGGCTACTTCGTGCGCCCGGCGGGCCGCTTCCGTCCTGACGGACCCGGGCTTCCGCCCGGCCCTCCGCGTCCCTGGGGCGAGTGAAGCCTTCGGTAATCTCTCCGCTGGTAAACATATAAAAAATACTATATAAAACCGGTTTTTTCGTTCACCCGGGGGTATCTTTATATCTGACAAGAAATATCAGATTAAGGAGCATACTATGAAGAAACTTGCATTGATTACAGGATTGGTAGTTCTCGCAGCGGCGGCCGTCTTCGCCGGAGGTGCAGCGGAGCAGGTGGAGGTCTCGGGTACCGTTATTTCGATAGATACAGAGGTGAACGGGTCTCCCTACGTCACTCTCAATACATCCGACGGCGAATATCGGGTCCGTATGTCTCAGAATGAGATGGATCGTCTCGGACTGGCGGTAGGCGACGAGCTCACGGTCCGCGGCGAGATGGAGAGTGAGGACGACAGCCTCGAAATTGAGGTTAAGACCGTGATTCGGGACGGCGAAGAGTTCATTCTCGACGATGACGACGACGATGATAACGACGATGATAACGATGACTACGATGACGATGACGATGGCGACGACGATGATAACGATGACTACGATGACGATGGCGACAATGATGACGATGATGATGATGATGATGATGATGATGATGATGATGATGATGATGATGATGACGATGATGACGATGATGATGACGATGATGATGATGACGATGACGATGACGACAACGACGATGACGACTGATCGGTAATCTCGGGTCCCCGTTTTGCGACAGCCGCCCCTTGAAGGCGGCTGTCGTGTTTTTAGTTTCCCCTCATAAAGCCTCCAGCCTTAGGCGTTCGATATTCGGGCGATCCGGGCGGTGGTCAGGACCTGACGCAACAGGCACAGGTAACAATCAAGAAAGGTGTTCATGCCTGGCGCCCCTGAAGCGGGTATGTATTCTATCTGGGGTTGCTTATTATCGGCGTCACTTCCCGAAAAGCCTTGAGCCCCGCTTCTAGGTTTTCGATGATCTCGTCGGCCAGACTCTTGTGCTTAAGCCAGAAGATGTCCAGATTGGTTTTGTCCCGGGCCATGCTCTCGTCGTAAGTAAACCTGCGCCAGCGGCCTTCGGGATTCTCCTCCGACCAGGTCTCTCGTCTGTTTTGCGGTTTTCAGGGTTGTAGCAGGCGATAAAGTCGGACAGGTCCTTGAGGCGCAGGGGCTTCTTTTCCAGGGTATGGTGAACATTGGTGCGGTAGTCGTGGATCCAGACCTTCCGGGTCCACGACTACCGGGGACCTGGCCGGTTGTCGAAGAAGAGGACATTGGCCTTTACCCCGGGTTTATAGAAGATCCTCGTAGGCAGGCGCAGAATCGAGCAGCTGCTTGCGGACCGTCTCGCCCGCACCGCTTTCGATGAGTACGTTATCCGGCAGTACTACCGCCGCCCGGCCGTTCGCTTCGCTCACTGCTCGGCTGTGCGACCCGCCTGGTCGTTCGCTTAGCTCACTGCTCGGCTATGCGGCCCGCCTGGTCGTTCGCTTCGCTCACTGCTCGGCTGTGCGACCCGCCTGGTCGTTCGCTT